>NZ_JAUBVR010000044.1:0-23053 GCF_036705955.1 Microcoleus sp. A6-C6
GACCGAGACGAAAATGCAGCAATTAATATAAAAGTCGCGGGCGGATTGCCTGAGACTATAAACGGACGTGGAGGACGGAGTAAGACCACATCTAATGTGGCATCTTCCATCGAAGCGTCAACCCACCAGTTCCCTAGACAGTTGTCGTTGTTTGGGTAGATTGGAATCCCCCTGATTTATCAGTGGGGAGGATATCAAAAATAGAGATTTGCAGTGTTTTGAGACGTTAAATTTCAAAGGAACGCAACGTCTCTGGGGACGTAAAATCTCTGACTTGACATTGGGAGAATTTTGGCAAATTCTCGAATGGGTTGGCAAAAAAAAAGATCGGCCGATCGTCTTTTGCGATCGGTGGTATCCATCTAGTAAGACTTGTTTAAACTGTGGCCACATTCTGAAAGAATTAGATTGGTCTACTAGAAAATGGCGTTGTCCATCCGGTCAATCATTAAATGGACGTGATGAAAATGCTGCTTTGACTATTTGTGCGATCGGGGTTCTGGCTTTAAACCAATTCTTTCTGGTCAAAAAGAGAAAATCGCCCTTTCGTCAATTCCTAATTGTGCCAGTGGCATCGGGCCCGTAAATTATTGACAGAAACCAAAGTCAATAGGAGGGCGAACACACAGTCTTTCCGATTTCAGACGCCAACGGTTTTAAGGAGGATACTTTAGCTGCATGCAGGGAAATTTGAGTGAAATTGACATCCGCAGCATCCTGCAATTAATTGAGTTAGGTCAGCGCACCGGAGAACTGTTCGTAGAAGCCTTCGGCATCGGCAATCAAGCTACCCAGCGCACCCTTGCAGGACAATCCTGGTATGTCTTCTGCTTCAATGGTCAGATTATTTACGCTACCCAAAGTGCGGGCAGTTTGTTACGCTTGCGCGACTACCTGCGCCGCTACAAAGCAGACACCGCCCTCGACAAAATCCAAGTTCCTTATATGGCATCTACCAATGCCCCAGAATACGGCTACCTGTGGGCCCTGCTAGAAAACCACATCCTGACCCCAGCTCAAGGGCGCAACATCATCCACAGCATGATCCACGAAACCCTGTTTGACTTGCTCAGCCTCCACCAGGGTTCCTTCACTTTTGAAATGGGGTCAGCATTGGCTCCTCAACTCACCAGCTTAGAAATTAGCTCGCTGCTGGCGAAAATTGTCCAACAGGTGCAACAGTGGAAGCAGTTTCACCCTCACATTCAGTCGCCGAACCAATGCCCGGTGATTTCAGATCCCGCTGAGCTGAGAGTCGCGTTGCCTGCCAATACCTTTAATACTCTCAGACGCTGGGCCGACGGCCACACTTCGATCCGCCAAATGGCGCGCTACCTTAACCGAGACGTGTTGACTGTCGCTAAGGCAATTTACCCTTTCGTGCAGCAGGGATTGGTGCAAGTATTTTACGAGCCCTCTGTTGTCCCGGCCAACAACAAAAAAGAATGGTCGTCTCCAGAAACCAAGGTCAAGAGAGTTGTCTGTATTGACGACGACAATGTGATTCGCAAAACAGTCGAGTCAATCTTAAACGAACACGGTTACGAAGCGACTGGCATCAGCAGTCCCCTCGAAGCCCTGAGTTTGGTTTTTAAACTCAACCCCGATTTAATTTTGTGTGACATCGCCATGCCCGAACTTGACGGCTACGAAATTTGCGCGATGCTGCGAAATTCTAGCGCTTTCCGGCACACGCCGATCGTCATGTTGACAGGGATCGACGGATTTATCGATCGCGTTCAAGCCCGCATGGCGGGGGCGACTGACTACTTTACCAAACCTTTTGGCGAAAGCGAGTTATTAATGCTGGTAGAAAAATATGTAGGCCCGGGCTATCCTCCGGCCAATCTCTCGGAAAAATTATTCAGTCGATCGCTAGAAGATGAATTATAAGCCAATAAATTCCGTACTGATGGCACGAGCAGAGCTTTTTTGTACCGGAGGAACCCAGGGCAGTCCCGGCATTCAGAGAGAGAAAACATTCTCTCTGCGGGCGATCGCACCATAAACTAGAATGTATAAATTCGCGCGCTGGCCGTCCGGCGTCTGTAAAACTCTGTTCAATTTCTCGACTGGTATCGGGCCGAAGTCGATCGAAGTGCAAATATAATATACTTGTTCTTCACTTGCAGCCGATCGCCAAAACCAATGCCCAGAAAAACGACTCCTTGAAACTCAAATCTCAAACAGACTAGACATACAAGACATCCTCTGTTAAATTTCCCTGGTAAAGCAAACACTGGCTTTATGGCTAAACCGACATCGGCTCAGGACTCAAATTCAAAAGAAAAGACCTACAAACCAAACTGGAATCCGTTTTATCAAAGGAGGTCAGATTGGTTGTCATTGCTCACAAAACTGGTTAGTGTACGTTTGGATTCAATCTTATTTCATCTCCTAACTCACCAGCAAAAACTGAGATATTGGTTCTTAACTCGCGCAATTTTAGCCCATAATGAGAAATCGTTCAAGATATCCTCGCCATCATCCACATCTTTAGTTACAGCCTGGGCGCGAAACTCAGAAATTACCAACAACAAGTATGCCAAGACACTTAGTTACCAAATTTATCGGTGCCATAAATTAGCGGCAATCTGGAAAAAGTGGGTGAGCGCTGTTCGCAAAGTTTACCACATTTCAATTACGTACCTAAACGAACATCAAGGTTTTACCAAAATCGGCAATAGTCGAGAAAAGCTAGGCTTGAAAATGGTGCTAAAAACATCAGGTTTAATTCCTGAATTGCGCATCGCTCAAACACTGGTAGCATTCAAAACCCGGATTCAGTATTTACGTTTGAAATGTTACAAACAAATTGCTTCCGCTCTTGCCCCAACTTGCGATTTTATATCTTTTACCACATTTGAGACATATCAAATAGTAGTAAAAACCAGCTATAATTTAAGGAGTAAAACGGCGAGAGCAATGATGAATTGGGATAGCGATCCTCGCTCAGTCCAAACATTACAAAACTTGTGTTACCTTGACGGTTCAAAGTTGGTTGGAAATCAAGAAAAATCTACCTCTAAAACATTGTGGTCATGGGAAAATTTATACTAAAAATTGGGTGGATACCAAAATTTTAATTGACCTGACTCTGGGTATGAAATTCCTAGGAATTGCCAGGTCGCCACCGGGATTTTATTGAAGGGTTGGTGGGATATAATCTCGATCGCTAATGCCCAAGCTCACTCGTGTTGTGCTTAGCATTTAGGATCTCTAAAATTTCCCAGATGGAGGGATTAAAAGTATCAGATAGTTAATAGTGGCAACAAAATAGGGACTGACGTAGAAAAAATTGCTACCTGCACCTATACAAGTTTTAAGATCTCAACTCAAGCAGGATAGGTGCAACGAATTAGTCATAAATACTGTCAACACATTCACAAAAAGTATCGGTTATAGTTATGTTTCATAGATTCAGCTCCCATTTCCCTCCCAACACCGACTTGAGCACGGGTACAGTGTGGGTTTTCCAGAGAGAAAAATTATGATTAGTGGCAGCCCAGACTTTATATTACCAGGACAAGGGGTAGATCATGCTCCAGAATTCCAAGAACTGGAAACTCCCGAAGGTGAGCTGCACCTGCGGTTCTACGTTCCTTCGGGGAACGAGTTCGCACTACCGGCCACAGGGATTAAAGAGGTGCTATCCCCCTCCCCAGACCGAATGACGCCCATCCCCAACGTTTCCTCTTTGCTTTTAGGTACTCTAAATATGAGGGGACGAGTGATTTGGGTGGCAGATTTGGGTCAATTTTTGGGAGACCAAACACCTCTTAACACAGATAGAACCGAAATCCCGATCGTAGCTGTAGAAGACCAAGATACGATTTTGGGACTCGCAGTCGATCGAATTGTAGGGATGGACTGGCTCGACGTAGACCAACTACACTCTCAGAACAATGCACCAGACGGCATGATTCCATTTCTGAGGGGAGAATGGATGTTAGGTGCACAAGCTGACAAAGTGCTCCGACTGCTAGATCAAGTGAAAATTCTGCGCTCAGCGCGGTGGGCAGCGTGAAATCGATTTTAGATTTGCGATTTGCGATTTGCGATTGGGGTCTAACTATCAACAGTCAAAGGACTTGAGGCACGCATCTAAACATTCAAGCAAGATAAAAATCTCAAATCTAAAATCTAAAATCTAAAATCAAAAGAGGGCGGCAAATGGCAACAAGTACCAACTTTCAGCAGGACTACCAACAGGCAGAAGCAGCCTACATGGATGGCAACTATTCAGAAGCCGCATCCCTAGTTTATCAATTAGTAGAAGATTTCCCCGAAGACCCCAGCGCTCGGCTGCTGTGCGGGCACATCTACTGCTACGGACTGCAACAGTATGAGGTGGCACGGGAACAGTACATGGTAGTGATGAGCCTGAGTGACGACCCGACTTTGGTCGAACACGCTCAGAGCGGCATTAGCCACACAGACCAATTTTTATCGGGAGAACTGCACACCGAAAGTTTCGAGGCTTTGTCTGCTGAAACTGAATTGGAATTCTACCCAGACTTGTCTATGGAGGAAGGGCCAGAAGACGAGGATTTGGGACTTTTCCAAGGGAATTCCTCATCCATGTCCTATGGGAGTCAATCGCCACAGGACATGGAAAACGAGGAATTGGCAGACTTGGGCATGAGCGGGTTGGAGTGGGAACCAGAAGACAGCAGTGCTGCGAGCTCTGTCGAAGATTTAACTAACCCCTTTGCTGGAGACAGCGGCGCGATGGCAGCTTATGCTGATGCGTCTGAGCCGCTAGACATGGACGAATTCGGCTCGGACTTGGGAGATCCTTTTGGCTTAGATGACCCAGGGTTTGAGGCTGGTGACTTGTCTGATAGCAAAGTTTCTGGTTCCACGGCGCCTTATTCAGGAGATTTGTTTTCAGAAGCTCCAACTCAGATGCTCAACGGTCAAAGTTTTGCTAGTTCCGAAAGCGGGAATTCCTTTGACTCGGAACAACTAGACTCTCCCACCGGCCCGTCTGAGAATTTTGGCGAACCTTTTGCGCCACTCGATTTGCCAGACGAACTCGACCTGAATGATGACGACTACGACTATCAATCCCCACCCCTGACCGGGCAAAATCACAGTCAAAAAGCACCCGATGCACAAGAGGCAGACCCTTTTGCTCAGCCGATGTCATCGGGTTTTGGGTCTTCTCGATCGCCAAACAAGCAGCCGGATGCGGGGTCGGACTACTCGTCAAACTATTCGCTGGCGGAAGACGAAACGCTGTTGATGGGAGGTGCTGTCCCGAATTCTCAAAGTCAAAGGTCGAGCCGGGGACAATTTAATTCTGCCGATCGATCAAACTCCAATAGTAACGGTTACGGCGACTCGGAACCACCGGCATTTGGCTCCATAGACAGCTTCGAGTTAGATGCTTTTGATGACGACGCTTTCAGCGATTCTTTCTCTCTTGACGAAAACGAGCAAGCGACAGCTTTCGGGGCTGCCAACAATAACGGCAGTGACTGGTCAAAAACTGGGAATGCTGAAGAACACAGTGGCTTTTTAGACGAATTTGACGATTTTGACGATTTGGGCAATTTGCCGGACTTTGACATCTCAGAAGATTCCAGCAGTTCGATCCTGACTAGAGGTAACACCAATTTCGGCAACTCGACCAGCGGGATGATGGGTACGAGCGGCAGTGGCTTGGACTTTGACAACAGCGACGGCTCGGCAATTCGAGACGATGAGATCTTTAGCATTTCCGGCCCTGCTGATGCGTCGGTATCGAATTTTGTTTCGACAGACACTGAAGCGATCGATACTTCGGTGACTGTGGAACAGGGGGGACTGGCTTTCTTGGAAAATGCCCCTCTGTTTACTAAACAGTTGTACACGGCGATCGGGGCCGGACTGGTTTCTCTGGTAGCTGTGGCTTTCGTAACTAACATTGCTTCCTATCAAGCTCTGAAGCAAGACAAGCCGGAGGCGATCGTTTACCTGCGCCAAACAGGCTGGGTAATGACGGCAGCAGCAGGTGTTACGAGCTTTTTGACTTCTTGGGGCATCGGTCAGTTGATCGCCAAGCAGGTGCGCAAGTCCTCGGAAAATTTGCAAGCTCAGTTCGATGCTGTATCTCAAGGAACTTTGGATGCTCGGGCTACGATTTACTCGGAGGATGAATTTGGCAAAATGGCTGCTAAATTCAACCACATGGCGAAGGTGATCCAAACTACGATTAGCGATACCAGGCGCAAGTCTGATGAGCAGGAACAGGCAAAGGAAGACTTGCAGCGCCAAGTGATTCGCTTGCTAGATGACGTGGAAGGAGCGGCTCGTGGTGACTTGACGGTGACGGCGGAAGTCACGGCAGACGTTTTGGGCGCTGTTGCTGACTCGTTTAACTTGACAATTCAAAACCTGCGCGAAATTGTCCACCAGGTGAAGCAGGCGGCTCGGGAGGTTAGCAAAGGTGCTACGGATAGTGCCAAGTTTGCGGGCGATTTGTCTTCTGACGCGCTGCGGCAGGCTGAGGAACTGGCGGCCACGCTGAATTCGGTGCAAGTCCTCACTGATGCGATTCAACGGGTCGCAGAGAGTGCTAGAGAGGCGGAAGAAGTGGCGCGGGGCGCGGCGGCAACGGCTCTGAAAGGGGGCGAGGCTGTGGAGCGAACGGTGGCCGGGATTTTAGAAATTCGAGAAACGGTAGCAGAAACCACGAGAAAAGTCAAGCGGTTGGCGGAAGCTTCTCAAGAAATTTCTAAGATTGTGGGTTTGATTGCGGCGATCGCCTCTCGGACGAACTTGTTGGCTCTTAACGCTAGTATTGAGGCAGCAAGAGCTGGGGAATCGGGAAGGGGTTTTGCGATCGTGGCGGATGAGGTGCGACAGTTGGCAGATCGATCGGCTAAGTCTTTGAAAGAAATTGAGCAGATCGTGATGCAAATTCAAAGTGAAACTGGCGCGGTAATGACGGCGATGGAAGAAGGGACGCAGCAGGTGATTGAGGGGACGAGATTGGCAGAACAGGCGAAGCGATCGCTTGAAGATATCATTCAAGTAACTAATCGAATTGACGTGCTGGTGCGATCGATTACTGCCGACACTGTAGAACAGAATGAAACAGCTCGCTCGGTCGCCAGTGTGATGCAAGCAGTGGAATTAACTGCTCAGGAAACGTCCCAAGAAGCGCAGCGAGTTTCGGGTGCTTTGCAAAATTTGGTAGGTGTTGCTCGCGACCTTTTGACATCGGTAGAAAGGTTCCGAGTAGAAACAGCAGAAAGACAATAATTGATTGTTTAATGCTTTTTTTACTTGCTGATTGACAAGCACGTTTTTGTGGAAACGATGAAAGACAAAAAGTAACCTCGCAGTCTTGAAACCGCTGCGGGGATGCCAATCCAGCACCTAAATAAACTAGGAGTTGTACAGATGAACGATAACATAGTAGAGGTAATTTCTGGCATATTTGGTGAGATTCAGCCGACGGGCTGTATTATCTCTACTCTTTCAAAAAATAGCAGGGGCTATGCCAATAAAAGACTTAAGGTTGACGGTGAATGGAAAACGCTTACAGTTCACCGTTTAGTATTGGAAAATAGTTTGGGTCGTCCGATTAGACCAGAATACTTTTGTTGCCATAGTTGTGATGTTCGTAACTGCATTAATCCTAATCATTTATGGGAAGGTTCTAGACTGGAAAATTCTCAAGATAGGTTTAGCAAAGGACGGATTAAAGATGTAGGAAGCACATCTGCACCTCAACCTCAAAAACTACCGCTAGGCATAGAAGTAATTCCTGGCATTCGGGCCCAAATACAGCCGAATGGTTGCATGATTTGTATCTTGGCTAAAAGAAGTGATGGTTACTCCGTGAAAACTATCAAAATTAACGGTAAAAATCAAAGCTTCTATCCGCACAGACTTGTACTTGAAGATAAACTGGGAAGATCGATCAAACCGGGTTATTTTGCTTGTCACAGTTGCGACGATCGCGGTTGTGTCAATCCCGATCATTTGTGGGAAGGAACTCCCGCCGATAACTCCCGCGATTCTATAGAAAAAAACCGCTTTCCTTTCGTTCCTGGCAAGATATGCCCTAGCCGCAAGCTAAAAGCCGAACAGGTGCAGCAGATTCGCTATCTTTTAGGTGAGGGGATATCGAAAGCAGAAATAGCTAGGACATTTGCAATATCTCGCAGTCAGATTATTCTGTTGGCAAGGGGAGAGATTTACAGAGATATTCTCTAAGAATATTAAAATAGACCCAATACAATAACGATTAAAATCAGGAATAAAAATATGCTGCCGGAACAACAACAGAGGATTATGGGCTATTTTATTGAGGAGGCAAAAGACCATCTCAATACGATCGAACAAGGCTTGCTGAATCTGCAAACCACGATCGAAGACCCAGAACTGGTCAACGAAGTATTTAGGGCTGCTCACTCTGTCAAAGGAGGAGCCGCAATGCTGGGGCTGACCAGCATTCAGCAAACATCCCACCGACTAGAAGATAGTTTTAAAGTTTTAAAAGAGTGCAGCGTTAAAGTAGATCAACAACTAGAGTCCCTGTTCCTGCGAATTTTTGACACATTGCAAGGGCTGTTAGAGCAACTGTCGGGGCCTTTTGGGCTGACAGAGGAATTGGGAGAACAGATGGTTCGGGAATTAGAACCTGTATTTGAAGAACTCAACCGGCACTTGGGGGGACTTGTCGGACACTGCGTTAGCGATACAGATGAGAGCAGCCCGCTGCCAGTAGCACCACAAGCTATGGCCGGAATGGGAGTCGGGGCGTTTAACTCATCGATGAGTTTTGCTGACTCTGGCTCAGCTTACCCATCCGATCTCACAACAGAAGAAAGCGCGCTGCACCTCGTATTTGACTCAGATGTGCCGGCGAGGATGCGGGAAATGCTGCAAGAGTTCAAACAACCTGAGAACTCTGACACCAGGCGACAACTTAGGAATATTTGTCGGAACTTGAAAATGGCGGGAGAGGAATTTGAACTGCCCGACTGGATAGAATTGATTGAATGCGTAGAAAAGGCGATCGCCAACCCAGAAAACAGCTACCGGATCTTAGCTCCAACGGTTATCAAAGATATCAAACAAGGGCAAGAACAGGTACTTTCAGGTCAATCTAGATCGATCGCACCCAGCGCCAAACTTCTGTCACTATTGCCAGCCGTTATAGTTCCCGAAACAGACTTTGAAGACTTACTGGCATTTGCTCAACCGAGTGGGCCCGGCACAAAGGCGATTTCCGTTGAAGATGCAGCTTGGGATCTGGATCTGTTGGGCGATTCCCAGCCAGACGAACAAATGCTGCCGACTATTTCTGGGCTGAGCATGGACGAGCTGTTCGAGCAACTAGATGGCGACGAGGGAGACGACTACAGGGGAGGACGATCGGCACAGTTATACAGTTCCCCTGGGTTCGGAGAGTCAGATGCAGAAATGGGTTCTTTGAAAATCTCGACCCGCACTGGCCCGGAAGTAGGTGCTGCTGAACTCAATACTTTAGCAGATTTGTTTGATGGTGAATCCCCAGACCTTGACGGCGCTTGGGAAGAAGAAGAAGACCTCAACTATACACAGTCAGTTACTGGAATATCGCCGGGGAGCATATTTGAGCTAGATAACGATGACAATTCAGGCGATTTTACTGATTTGTTGTTTGACGAAGACAGTGTAGAAAATTCAGAAACAAGTGCAGCACATCCTTTAGAAGATTTCACGGATTTGTTTGGGGATGATGTGCTTGGAAGCGAAGCTGATAGTTCAGTGGCGGCAGTCGATCGGGAAAAGGTGGGTTTGAGGCAACCGTCAACCCGCAAACAGTTTGAAACAGGTAATAGGCAGAATTTAGATCGGAAAGAAAGTAGCGTCAGCATTGCTAAGAAGCAAGCCGATGAAGACGCTCTCGGTACATTTTTGGACGAAGTAGCTGCCCAAAATTCCGATGTTGTGTCGCAAAATTTAGATAATTTGTTTGGCGATTTGGATTTATCCGAAGCAGCAGATGCGCCCGCAATCTCCGAAGAATCTGCCCTCAACCCTGACGCTTTCGATACGGAATTTTCAGACGCAGCAGGTGGTGGGGATGATTGGGGAGATGCAGAAAAACCAGCTACAGCAGAAATAGACGATTTCGAGTTCCTCTCTGAGGTGGATTCGGATTCGGATTTCAGCGAGCTGTTGAGCATTACTTCTGATTTCTTTTCTCCTGAAGAGGAAACTGGGGAGAGCGGGGGCGATCGATCTTTGGCGGATCGCGGGACACTAAATGAAGAAAGTGGCGGTGTTTTTAATATGACCTCAAATTCTGATTCTGATTTGGATATTTCTGCGGATGAAGATTGGTTAGAAGATACTTTTGGTATGGAAGATGAGTCTGCACAATCGATCGATCTTGAACCAGAAGATACCGATTTAGATGCCCTGTTTGGGGAGATTACTTCGGACTCGAATGCGGTCGATGAGGAAACTGTCGAGAATCGTCAGGCCGCCACTACTTCCCGAGAAGCAGCGGATTTGGCTGAATTGTTCGGTTCTGTACCTACTACGGGTATTGAGTATGACCAAGAAACTTCTGGAGAAGTCGATGGGAATTGGTTGAATTTACCTGAGGATGCCGAGTTGCCAAGTCGTGTGGCAGCCGATGAGGGCGATTTGGCGAGTTTGTTCTCAGGATCGGAGGCGACTCTTTCTGAGGCGGGCTTGGCAGATTTGGCAGCGGTTGAAGTTGGGGTATTGTCCGATCGTCCTGATGCGGAAATTTCCAGCTTCGAGTCTGATCTGAACACTTTCGATTTATTGGAAAATATGTTTGGCGAAGCGCCTCCACCGCTGGTGGATGCAGAACTTCCTGATGGTTTGTTCGACTCCGAAGGTGCGGATTTGTTCGATCGAGAAACAGATGCCGCAGTCGAGTCCCAGGATGAAGATGATTTGTTTGGCGCGCTGGAAACAGATTTTTCGGCCGGAGATTTAGAGGCGCTGTCGGCAGCATCTCTCGATGATATGTTTGAGGGCGATGCAGATTTGTTAGCAGATCTAGAAACCGGGGCGACTCTCAACACCGCAGAGTTTGAGGGTTTTGATGACTTGTTGGATTCGATCGATGCTGGGCCTCTGGTGACTTCGCGACTGACGGGCTTTGATGACGATGACGAAGCATCAAGCGGAGCCGATGCTTCGGAATTAGAAGATGAGTCGCTGGCGGACTTTTTTGGCGACCTTGAATCAGGCGGTGACGATGCCGAAAGTAATTTTGACGATTTAGAAGCGTTGTTAATCGCAGGCGGTGCTGGGGCGACAATAGCAGCCTCTGGAAGAACAAATCAGAATCCGCTGACAACAGAAGTTTTCTCCGATCTCGAAGATCTGCTGAGCGAGAGTGCAACTATGCCAGAAATTCCAGCACCGACGACAACTGCCCGCAAAGCTCAAGCCGCTGCCGCTTCCCAGAGCGACGACGACTTTGGCGACCTAGAAAAACTGCTGGAAGATCCAAAAGATAGCGGCCGCTCACAGGGCGAAACTAATATGGGGCAGTCGGCAATCAACAATAGACCCAGGCGGAATGCCCGCGCTGGTGGGTTCGGCGATCAAACGATGCGCGTGCCCGTCAAGCAACTGGACAACCTCAGCAACCTGATGGGGGAATTGGTAGTTAACCGCAACAGTTTGGAACAAGATCAGGAACGGATGCGGCAGTTTTTGGACAATTTGCTGCATCAAGTGACGCTGCTGAGTGATGTCAGTCAACGGACTCAGGATTTCTATGAGCGGAGTCTGTTGGAGATTGCTTTGTTGGCAAATCGGCAGGGACATCGATCGGCCTGGCGCAATGAAGAGTCATCCCACAGCCGGGAAAGTGCCTGGAGACCAGAGGAAATGGACAGGTTTACTCCTTTCCACAGTTTGGCTCAGGAGATTATTGAGCTGATCGTGCGGGTGCGGGAGTCGGCGGCCGATATTGAGTTTTTGGTGGATGAAGCAGATCAGGTGACTCGCCAACTGCGGCAAGTCACGACTCAACTGCAAGAAGGTTTGACTCGCGCTCGGATGAAGCCGTTTGCGGAGACGACGGACAGGCTGTTCCGCGCGGTGCGGGAAATTGGGATTAAGTGCGGGAAACAGGCTCAGTTGCAGGTTGAGGGTAAGGATATTTTGATCGACAAGATGATTGTGGATCAGCTTTATGACCCGATGACTCATTTGGTGAACAATGCGATTACTCACGGCATTGAAGCGCCTGATGTGCGTCTAGCAGCCGGGAAGCCGGCAGTTGGTAAGATTACGATTCGGGCTTTCCACCAAGGGAATCAAACGGTGGTTTCGGTTTCTGATGATGGGGCGGGAATTGACCCGCAAAAGGTGAAGGCGAAGGCGATTAAGCAGGGTTTGCTGACGGCGGCTCAGGCTCAGAGGATGTCTCGATCGGAAGTTTACAATTTGCTGTTTATGCCCGGTTTTAGCACTCAGGAACAGGCGACGGAGTATGCGGGCAGGGGGGTCGGTATGAACGTAGTAGAGACTTCCTTGCACGAGATTCGGGGGACTGTGGGGATTGATTCGACGCTCGGCAAAGGAACAGTATTCACCATCCGTTTACCTCTGGTGTTGAGTATTTCTAAGGCTCTGACTTGCATTAGCGATCGAGCTCGGATTGCTTTCCCGATGGACGGGGTGGAGGACATGATTGATGTACCTCGCGATCAGGTGACGACTGGGGCGGACGGTTTGCCTTGCATTGAGTGGCGGGGTTCGATGTTGCCGTTCCGACCGCTGCGGGATTTGTTGGGTTACAACCGTCATTTGGGCCGGGGCAGTGTTTATGGGTTTAATACTGACGATGACATGATTTCGGTGATTGTGCTGCGGTCTGCGGGCAATTTCTTGGCGGTGCAGGTGGATCAGGTTTCGACGGAACAGGAAATCGTGATTAAGCAGTTGGAGGGGCCTGTGCCGAAGCCGATCGGGATTGCGGGTGCTACGGTGCTCGGAGATGGCAAAATCGTGGCGATTGCGGATGTTCTGGAGCTGATCGATTTGGCTACTGGCAGGCTACAGAAGGAAGCTGGTGGTACGCTTTGGGATGAGAGCGATCGGGCTGCTGCTGAGGCGGAGGTTGAGAAGACTGAGCCGACTGTACTAATTGTGGATGATTCGATTACGGTGCGATCGCTCTTGTCGATTACTTTTGAGAAGGCGGGCTACCGGGTTGAGGAAGCTCGCGACGGTAAGGAGGCTTGGGAAAAGATGAAATCTGGTTTGCCTTGCGATATCGTGTTTTGCGATATTGAGATGCCGAGAATGGATGGTTTGGAGCTACTTTCTCGGATGCAGAAGGATACGGTTTTGTGCGAATTGCCGATCGCGATGCTAACTTCTCGTGGTGCTGACAGACACCGCCAAATGGCTTACGGTTTGGGCGCGAAGGGCTATTTCACTAAGCCTTATTTGGAGGAGCAATTGATGGATGCTGCTGCTCGGATGTTGAAGGGTGAGGTTGTTGGTGCTCCGGTTGTTGTCTAGGTTAGGTAATGTTTGAAAGGCTGTGACTCCTGTGGGGATTAAACTCCTCACAGGACTTGTATCATCTGGCGATCGTCCTCATTGAGTCAAAATGCGGCGGGGTTATTGGAGTCGGTAAATTTACTAACGTTGATGCAGGGGGTTGGATAGTTTGGCGGAGGTTGGCCATCTTCCTCGTATACTTGTAAAAATTATTCATCTAAGAATTTATTTTCACATCTGTTTGCGAGGCAAACCAAATAAAATAATTGGCAATATCTCGATCGCTCAGTGTTAGCGAATAGACATTCAATTAGTTTATAAAGTCCCTGTCATTACCATAGGCCCAGCAGGATTTTTTAGTAAGGGCGATGCTTCAACCGTGACAACTAATGGTGTTACTTCCGCATTAGCAGGCAGAGAAAGTTTGACAAAAACAGTTCCTCTTTCATTAGTATTAAACTGCTCCCAAGCGATTTTTTCATTATTATTAACCGACCATAATTGATAAAACTGACCCTTTGGTAAAACCGGAAGGTTCCTTAAGATTAAAACAGCTTTGGGTTCACCCGGTGTGATTACAATACTTCCAGAGGCGGCAGATGCGTCAGCCATGCCTTTGAGGGAAACTAGACGAGTATTAGGCTGTTGCAACATTGCAATCACATCTTTTTGTCGCACTACCTGAGCCTCAAGCGTGGTTATTTGTTGCCTGATTCGGTAGTTATCCAAACCAAAGGCTAACGCCAATACTGCCGCTATGCTACCAAGAATGCGACTCCATTGTAGAGGTGAGTGCTGCCGTTTTTCCTGGGGTAATGAGTTAGGAACTCCAGAAACATGAGGATTTGGTTCTGCAACGCTAGTCGCCGAGGCAGCTTCTAAAATGGCAGAATAGAGATGTGGTGGCGGTGCGATATCAGGTAGGGCGTAGGGCATAACTTCTAGAACTTCTTGCAGGCTAGCAACCTCTGTAGCTAGTTCGGGATTTTCTTTCAGCAATCGCCTTAATTCCTCAGCTTCTTCTGAGCTGAGGTTGCCAAGTACATAACCTGCCATCAATTCTTTTGAGTGTTCAGGAAATAAAGGCTCTGTCATAGGTGCAACTAGCCAATTAAATTTTGTAAGTTTTTTCTTAAGTTCAATAAACCTTGCCGAGACCAAGTTTTAATTGTTCCCAGCGGTATACTAAGTTTAGCCGCGATTTCTGATTGACTCAGACCGTCGTAGTAAGCCATATCCAACACCTGTCGCTGTTTTTCTGGAATTTGAGTTAAGGCATCGCGAACACAGTGCGATCGATCGCCTAAAGCAACTGACTCGAAAGGTGTGAGAGGGGGAGTTTCTGTAGTCATCATCTGACTCCATCGCTGGAGAAATTTTAAGTTAGTGCTGCGGGAACGTAGTTTATCAATGGCGCGCGATCGAGTCATAGTTGTCAAAAAGCTGCTCATTGAGCCGCGATTCGGATTGTATGTACCCCTATTCCAGAGATTGAGAAAAATCTCTTGGGTTAAGTCTTCTGCCTCTTGAGGATTGGTGAGAATTCTCAGCGCCAATCTGTAGACTAAGCTACCATAGCGGTTGTAGAGAATGCCCAAGGCAGAGGGTTCACCAACACTCATCAACCGAAATAACTCAGCGTCAGTCTGTTTTTCAGGGTCGTCCGCGCTTGTTTCGGCAGAGTTCAAATCCATAGGTTTCTCGTAAAACAGACCTAAACTGATAATTTTAAGTTGATTCTGGTTATTGCAGCAAGCGCGTTTCTCAAAAAAAATCTGGCCCCATCTTCTTAAATACGACCCGCAGAGCTGATTGGATGTATGCAAGCTGGATATCTTAACCTGGATCGCAACAAATTTAGGATATTCGCAATCCAATCAAAGAAGTAATCCGTACTATAAAAGGAACCACGGCTAGCTTTACCTGCTGACTGCTTAAATCAAAATTCCTCAAATTTGGAAGAAAAATATGAACCGGAAAGTGCTTTATTTGATTGTTGGTATGACTCTAACGGCTAGTCTGTATGCCTGCTCTGAGACTCCTAGCAGCACAAATCAGGCTGCTCCTAACCCTTCCCCCGATGGGATGAAGGCTCCCGTTGGGATGAGGAGTCCCGATGGGATGAAGGCTCCCGTTGGGATGAGGAGTCCCGATGCTATGAAAGGTTCTGATGCTATGAAGAGTCCTGATGCTATGAAGAGTCCTGATGCTATGAAAAAATAGTCTCCATAAAAGACATCACCGAATTTAAATTGCTTGTTTGGGGTGGGCTTCTAGCTCGCCCCACAATAATTTGATTGTTTTTTTACATACAATTTAAATGTCGATCGGCTTAGTTTCTACCGATCACACTTAACACTGCACTTAACACTGCACTTAACACTGCCCTTCACAGTGGCATTCACAGTCCCCTTCACAGTGGCAGAGTTGGAAAAAACGGAGCTAACCAAAGCTGGATTTTGACATCCAAACCCAAAATAATCCCGATCGCACTTCCGACAACAATTACGCCGCCGATTCTTTGCAAAGCTGCACTGTGGGGGCGCAAACGTAATAAGTGCTGGCTGAAATAGCGTCCTCCATAGGCGATCGCCAGTAGCGGCAACCCAGCACCCAAACCGTACAAAATCAGTAAAACAAACGCAGTTACAGGCTGAGGATTGACAACAGCTAAAACCAGAATACTCGCCAAAACAGACCCCGCACAAGGTGTCCAAAGTAAGCCGAGTTGGGTTCCCAGCCAAAATTCGCCAACCAGCCCTACTCGTGCGGGAGCTTTCAGCCAATTTTCAAAGTGTAAATATTTAAACAGGAGTTGATAACTCTGCGGAAAAATGGCACTTATCCCAGCAATCAGAAGAAAGGTAAGTGCTCCTGTTCGGAGGATGCTAGCAAAGCTGACAAACCAGCCTGATGTCACTCCCAACAAGCTACCAATTGCCGCAAAACCCGCGATTAATCCTGATACCAAAGCAATCGGGCCATAGCGATGAGATTGCAGGCTGCGTCCTAATAATATGGGTAGGATTGGTAAGACGCAGGGCGAGAGAATTGTTAAAATTCCTGCTAGTAAAGCCACACCAGCCGAAGTGAGTGAAATTGCCATCTGACTAACCTAATAATTTGCGAATCATTTGTTCGGTTTCGTCATAGGCTCCTTCGCCAATATGATCGTAGCGCTGAATGCCTTGGCGATCGGCTAAAAACAAATGAGGCCAGTATTCATTCTGGTAAGCCGCCCAAGTTTTAAATTCGTTATCCAGAGGCACTGGATAGGTAATTTGGTGTTGCTGTAAAGCTTTTTTGACGTTGTTGGCATCTCGCTCAAAGGGGAATTCAGGGGTGTGTATGCCCACAATCTTCAATCCGCGATCGGCATATTGCTGGTTCCAGCGGACTATGTAGGGCAGAGTGCGCTGACAGTTAATGCAGCCAAATGTCCAAAATTGCACCAACACCACTTTGCCTTTAAGATCGGCTATTTTCAGCGGCGCAGAATTTAGCCACTGGCTGATACCTTGAAATTCTGGTAAAGACTTTCCGGTTGCTGAGGCCGCAACGTTCTCGACTGTCGGTAAATTAGGACTTGTAGCAGGAGCGGGTATGGGGATATTGTCTGAGTTAGAAGTTGGGATAATATCTTTCTTAAAGCCGCAACTGAGGGCAGTTCCACTAGCTCCTAGCCCCAAATACCAAAGTAATTGCCGTCGTCCCAGCCTGCGATCGTTCATAAACTAATTTCCTTGCTTATTTAGTTTATATACGGAGATGACCGAAAATTGGATGTTTTAGGCAAAGAGGAAAAATTTTAAATCCAAAATAGAGTCAGCTTCGTATTAAGTTAGAGACTACTAAGAACCCAGTCTTTTATTCTGAACTTATACCCATTCTCAAAAGTCATGCAATAGTAGCCGTAGGGTGCGTCGAAGAAAGAAAATCCCTTGCATAAAAATCGACAATCTCACAGCGACGCACCGAGGCACCAGGGTTCTTCAAGAGCCACTACTCGTTACCAGGCTGGAGCCTGTGAACCAGTTATTGAGTTATAGAGGTTTTGCATAAGTCCTGTTGTTGTTACCATTACCAGAAAGAATTGGTTTAAAGCCTCTCCCTTAAAGGCGAGAAATTAAAACAAGACTATTCATTACTCCAATCCTCTTCCTTCCAGATAGAGGTCGCCCTCATCTGTCAACTGTCAACTGTCAACTGTCAACTGAATGAAGCACTATGGATTCATCTGCTCCTGCTAAAAAACCTCGGTCTAAACCTTTACCGAGTCAGGCTACTTTGGCGAAGTTATTTCACTGGTTGAATATCATTAGTCTCCTGATGATGATTGGCAGTGGATTGCAAATTTACAACTCGAATCCGGTTTTTGGTGGGCGGGGAGGATGGCAGTTCCCACCCATATTTTTGCTAGGCGGTTGGCTGGCTGGCGGCAGACATTGGCATTTCGCCGCCATGTGGTTGTTCGCACTCAATCTATTTTGGTACGGTGTCTATATTTTCATCACCCGCCGCTGGCAGCATCGTTTTCTCGGCTATAATGACCTGAAAGCTTTGCAGAATTCTCAGAACCAGAAGCGCAAAAATTATTCGTGGCACCGCCTAGCTTACACAGCAATTATTCCGGTTTTGCTGCTAGCTTTAGTTAGCGGAATGGGAATGTATAAACCTGCTCAATTCCACTGGATTGTTGATTTATTCGGTAGTTGGCAGGCGCTGAGAGTCGTTCATTTTATATCGGTTCCTACCGTCATCATTTTTGCAATAATTCACTCTTTGCTCGGCCTCAAGGTAGGAGGTTGGCGCTTGATTAAGTCAATTTTTAAGTAGAGGTTTTCTCATGTTTCCAGACTCTCCTCGTTTGTGGCAGCGCCGCCAATTTCTCCAATTATCTGGACTTTCTAGCATTGGTTTGGTTCTAGGCGGTTGTGGCTTAGTTCGATCTGATAATATAATCGGGAAGACTTTTGAACCTCTCAACCAAAGTGTTGAAGCTTTGTTGTTGAATCCTCAAAAACCTGTGCCGGAATTTCCTGTAAGTGCGATCGAGCCGAATGCCTTAATTATCAATACCTTTGATGCTACTCCAAACATCGATCCAAAAGCTTTTCGTCTGATAATTGATGGTGAGGTAAATCGTCCCCTCAATCTCAGTCTGGAACAACTTCAGATTATGCCTTTGAGTGTGATGACAATTCGCCATGTTTGTGTGGAGGGTTGGGCTGCTATTGTGCAGTGGGGCGGGGTACGGCTGCGGGATTTGGTGGCCCTTGCTCAACCAAAGACAAATGCTCGCTACGTTTATTTTAAGTCTGCTGATGGCTATTACGAGAGTTGGGATATGCCTTCGGCGTTGCACCCGCAGACTTTGATGGTTTATCAGAAGAATGGTAATCCTCTGAGTGTTGAGAATGGTGCGCCTTTACGCCTCGCATCTCCAATTAAGTTGGGTTACAAACAGAGTAAGTGGGTGACTCGAATTACTTTGGTTGGTGACTTGTTGCCTAAAAAGGGTTATTGGGAGGATCAAGGTTATGAGTGGTTTGGAGGGCTGTAATACCATTTTCGATTTCAGATTTTAGATTTTCGATTGGGGATGACTTTTAGTTACAAAACTTACGCACCCAGACCAAAGAAACCGGGTTTTTACTTAATCTGCGGACTACGGCAAAGGATTTTCGTAAAAAACCCGGTTTCTAGCTACTCGTGGGTAAGTCCTAAGTTAGTTAATTAGCAACAAGTGGAATATTTATCATGAAAAAAAGATTGTTTTTACAAGCTGGTCTAGCAACAGTAAGCATGGCATGGTTATCGTCCTGTTTGCCTGGGGATTCAGATGTTATGGCTGCTTCTAAGGGTGTTTTTGAAGTTACTAAAACTGAGGAAGAGTGGCGCAAAATTTTGAGTACGGCACAGTTTGATGTGTTGCGAAAACACGGCACTGAACGCTCTCACACTAGCATTCTGGATAAGCAATATGGGAAGGGGATTTATGCGTGTGCTGCGTGTGATTTGCCCGTTTTTTCGTCGCAAACCAAATTTGATAGCGGTACTGGTTGGCCAAGTTTTTATGAACCGATCAAAGGGGCGATCGCCACATCGATCGATAATTCGCTGTTTGGGACTAGAATTGAGGTGCATTGTCGTCGCTGCGGCGGGCATTTGGGGCACGTATTTGATGACGGCCCTGCACCTACTGGGAAACGCTACTGCATGAATGGTGTGGCGATGAAGTTTATTGCTGGCTGATGTTCTTTCACTGCGACAAAGAAACCGGGTTTCTGCGTAAATCTCGGTGAGGATGCTTAAATTATCGTAGAAACCCGGTTTCTTGCACGCGGGGTGTGGAATCTCATAATCATCTGCGCGCCAAACCGCAGGTACACGCGGATTCGCGCGGATGGTATAGTGATTTTTGGGACGAAAGGGCGATCGACCTTATTAATGGACGCTGAAGACAACACTTCGGACTGTTTTTGATTGCCGATCGTAGAATAAGGGTTTCATGGCGATCGAGCAATCGATCGAGCAACAGAAAATCAGGGGTTTCAGGCTACGATTTCAAAAATGCCGGGACTATTAGAAGAACTCTTAGAAATAGGACTTACGCACGGGTGGCCAGAAACCGATTTTTTTTTACGAAAATCCTCCGCCGTAGTCCGCAGATTACGTAAAAACCCGGTTTCTTTGTCAGGAGTGCATCCAAGACTGAGAAAGATACGCCAACCAATGACAGATAATGACGACTCAGTTAGATACGACTCTTGAGTGTTATAAATCAGCAATTGAGAGCCTGTTTCAGGCTGACTCTCCGATTCAGGTTGAACAAATTCTGGAAGTTTTGCAGGCGCGGGATGCCGTGCAGGTGGCTTTAAAGGAGCAAAAAATCATTCCTACCAGCCGATTGAAGCAAGTTATCGAGTTAGATGCTGCTCTCAGGGAAAAAGCGGAACTGATTACCAAAACTGTTAATTGCAAAACAATTGAGCAATTTGCTCAGTGGCGTGAAAGTATTGATCCTCCCGCAGAAGCCTGGTGGTGGAAACTGGAAAGCTTAGCACCTCCCCACCCTTGGGATGTTTGTGATTGGTTGTGGAAAGGTCTGACGGTGGCGGCTTGGACTGCTAACCTTAGTTTGCTGGTGAATATCGCCACTCGCTTTCTCAGTGGGGGAGTGGGATTAGGAGGAGCGGCTGCTGTTATTTTACCCAGTATTTTCGCGTTACTACAGGCTAGTAGCGAACTTACAAAAGCAGGTCAAGAAGGCTTTGATAAATTACTGGAAAAGTTGAATATTCCCAAACAGTACCGAGAGGAAGCTAAATTGGCATCGGCTCTGCTTTTGTCGGTAATTTTAATTAGTATTTGGTATTCTTTACCATTAATTTCTAATCTTTATAACCGCAATGGTTTAAAGAATTATGGGGAGAGAAATTTAGGAGAAGCTGAACAGGATTACCTGAAAGCAATTGCTCTGAATGCAGATAATATTGAGGCTCATTACAATCTGGGTAATCTCTACGAAGAGTGGCAGGATTTGGAAAAAGCTAAGAAGGAATACCAAATTGCTGTTGCAGGCAATTTGCCAGACGCTTATAATAACTTAGGTCGTTTACACATTCAGGATAAAAAATATCCGCAGGCGGCTTCTGTGCTGGCAAAAGGTCTTTCGTTAGCGCAAAAGCAAAATAGCGATCCTGAAATTCGGTATAGCTTGTTTAAAAACCTGGGTTGGGTGAGGTTTAAGCAAGGCAGGTATGAAGAGGCGCGACAAACCCTGCAAGCGGCAATTGGGATTACCAAAAACCCAAAGGCGACAAATTATATCGGTAATCCGGGTGCGGCACATTGCTTGTTAGCACAAGTTTTGGACAAACAAAAACAACCGACAGCGCTGGAACAATGGCAGAAATGCTGTCAGCTTGGTTCCCGACTTAATCCCGATGAAGATACCTGGTTGCATCTATCCCAAGAGAAATTAAGCAAAGCAGGAAAAAAATGCACAAACCCCAAAAAATGATCGGTTCAGTTGGATTATTTTTGAGTATATTTGTGGTTATCGTAGCCACGCCGGGATTTAGCCAACAAGAAAGCTTAAATTTGATTGGTGAAGTTAAAGGAACAGTTGAAATTAAGCGAGATGGACGAGGAAAATACCAAGGAGCCTATGGAGGCGAATTACTAAATCCTTCAGATAAGTTACGACTGCAACAAGGCGCATCGGTGAATGTTGTTTGCGATAACTTATCGATTTGGAATCCTCAGTCTAGAGGAGAATTTCTGGTTTCCCAAGGCTGCTCATCTGCAACAAGAGCGGTTCTCAGAAGACCAAATAGCAACCGCAGTGAAACTCGCAATGCCAATGACCCCACAATTCCCTACCTCATTAGTCCTCGAAACACTGCAATTTTGACTCGCCAGCCTACTTTAACTTGGAATAAAGTAGCAGGTGCGACTAGCTATCAGGTGCAGGTATCGGGGCCTGGTGTGAATTGGACAACCCAGGTTAGCCAGCCGCAAGTTGTTTATTCTGGAAGCGCAGCGCTGCAAGGTGGGAAGCGTTATTGGGTGACGATTACGGCTCATAATGGTGTCTCGACTAAAAATAAGGATAACCCTGGATTTACTGTACTGAGCGATGCGGATATGCAGCGGGTGAAAACGCAGATTTCACAGTTACAGCAGAAGCTTTTAAGCGATAAGTCAAAAGTGTTGGCGCTGGCACATCTGTACAGAAGTAATGAGTTGAATGCTGAGGCAATTGCGGTCTTGGATAAAGCAGTCAAACAGGGGAACCAAACTACCGCTGTTTATCAGCTATTAGGAAGTATTTACCAGCAGGTGGGTTTAAATCTGTTGGCGAAAGAACGGTATTTAACTGGATTGAACTTGGCAAAAGCAGAACAAAATTGGGAAGCACAAGCCATGATTCAAGAGAGTTTGGGGGAAGTTGAGGAAACCCTCGACCAATTGAAAAATGCTTTGCAGCGATATCAGGAAGCGCAGGGTAGTTATCGGGTGCTGGGGGATGAAGGAAAGGTACAGAAACTACAGCAGAAGTTGGATGACTTGAAGGGGAGGAGTTCCTAATGATTAAGTTGGGAGTGAAGCAAACATTGGCTTTGATCGGTTTGTTGGGAATGGCTGGGTTATGGGTTTTGATGCCAGAGTTGGCGAAAGGGCAGGTTACTCCTGGAGGTGTAATTGCTCAGTCGGATGAATTGGCGGAAGCAGAACGATTGAACGAGCAAGTAGGACAACTTTATAACCAGGGCAAGTACAGTGAGGCAATTCCTCTAGCAGAGCGTGCGCTTACTATTCGCAGAAAGGTTCTTGGACAGGAGCATCTGGACGTGGCAAGAAGCTTGAATAATTTGGCTTTGTTGTACAAAAGTCAAGGACGCTACAGTGAAGCAGAACCCCTCTATCGCCAAGCCTTAGAGATGAGGAAACGCTTGCTGAGAGACAATCATCCTGATGTGGCAACTAGCCTGAATAATTTGGCAGGATTGTATCAGAGCCAGGGACGCTACAGTGAAGCAGAACCCCTCTATCG
>NZ_JAUBVR010000044.1:23153-50968 GCF_036705955.1 Microcoleus sp. A6-C6
CCAAGCCTTAGAGATGAGGAAACGCTTGCTGGGAGACAATCATCCTGATGTGGCAGATAGCCTAAATAATCTGGCAGGATTGTACGATAGCCAGGGTAGGTATAGTGAAGCTGAACCTCTCTATCGCCAAGCCTTAGAGATGAGGAAACGCTTGCTGGGAGACAATCATCCTGATGTGGCAGATAGCCTAAATAATCTGGCAGTATTGTATGAGAGCCAGGGTAGGTATAGTGAAGCAGAACCCCTCCATCACCAAGCTTTAGAGATGAGGAAACGCTTGCTGGGAGACAATCATCCTGATGTGGCAGATAGCCTAAATAATCTGGCAGTATTGTATGAGAGCCAGGGTAGGTATAGTGAAGCAGAACCCCTCCATCACCAAGCTTTAGAGATGAGGAAACGCTTGCTGGGAGACAATCATCCTGCTGTGGCAATTAGCTTGAATAATCTAGCCGTATTGTACCAAAGCCAAGGACGCTACAGCGAAGCCGAACCCCTCTATCGCCAAGCCTTAGAGATGAGGAAACGCTTGCTGAGAGACAATCATCCTGCTGTGGCAATTAGCTTGAATAATCTGGCAGAATTGTACGAGAGCCAGGGTAGGTATAGTGAAGCCGAACCCCTCTATCGCCAAGCCTTAGAGATGAGGAAACGCTTGCTGGGAGACAATCGTCCTGATGTGGCAACTAGCCTGAATAATTTGGCAGGATTGTATCAGAGCCAGGGACGCTACAGTGAAGCGGAACCTCTCTATCACCAAGCTTTGGAGATGAGAAAACACCTGTTGGGTAACGAGCATCCCGATGTGGCAACTAGCTTGAATAATCTGGCCGCATTGTACAATAGCCAGGGACGCTACAGTGAAGCTGAACCACTCTATCGCCAAGCTTTAGAGATGAACAAGCGCCTGTTGGGCAACGAGCATCCTGTTGTGGCAAGTAGCTTGAATAATTTGGCAGAATTGTACAATAGCCAAGGACGCTACAGTGAAGCAGAACCCCTCTGTCGCCAAGCCTTAGAGATGAGGAAACGTTTGCTGGGAGACAATCATCCTGATGTGGCAGATAGCCTAAATAATCTGGCCAGATTGTACTGGACACAAGGCGATACTATCAAGACCCTTGACTTTTTGACACAAGGGCTAGAAGTAACAGAACATAACCTTGCTTACAATCTTGATGCAGGGTTCGATCGCCAGAAACGCGATTACATTAAAACTGTCTCTGGAACCACAAATATTACTATCTCCCTGCACCTCAATGCTGCTCCCAAAAACTCACAAGCTGCTCGTTTAGCCCTGACTACTATCTTCCAACGCAAAGGACGCATTTTAGATGTCTTCACCAATAGCTTGCAAATTTTGCGTCAGCGTGTCAATGACCCAGAAAACCAGAAATTAATCGATGACCTATCCAATACTTACAGCCAACTTACAAACCTAATTTACAATCAACCGGAGAAACTGCCACCGGAAGAGTACCGCCAGCGAGTTTCTAAGCTTGACGATCGAGCCAAACAGCTAGAAAACCAACTCAGTCGTCGTAGTGCAAAATTCCGCACCCTTTCCCAACCTGTTACCTTGGAAGCAATTCAAAAATTAATTCCCGCTGATGCAGCTTTGGTGGAATTCGTGCAATATCGACCTGTCAATCCCAAAGCACCACAAAACCTACGCTTTGGCGAACCTCATTACGCTGCCTACATCCTGACTTCCAGTGGAGAACCTCAATCAATTGACTTAGGTGAAGCGAAAAAAATTGAGGAACCCCTAAAATTATTCCGTCAATCTTTGGCAGATAAAAACACTCCTATCTCTCAACTCCAAGAGTCTGCACGTAATTTGGATCGACTCCTCATGCAGCCCGTGCGAAAATTGCTGGGAAATACTCACAAAATTCTCATCTCTCCCGATAGCGCACTCAACCTCATTCCCTTTGAAGCATTAGTCGATGAAAATAACCACTACCTAGTTGAAAACTATGCCTTCACTTACCTCACCTCCGGACGCGACTTGCTGCGACAGCAAAACCCATCTCCTAGCCAACAGCCACCAGTAGTCATAGCTGACCCCTATTTCGATCGCCCTGGTGAAGTCGCTACCGTTAGTAGCAACAGCAACAATACCCGTTCGATCGACCTTTCCAAAATCATATTTTCTACCCTATCAGGTACAGCAGAAGAAGCAAGGGCAATTGCATCACTTTTAAAGATTAATCCCCTGCTACATTCCCAAGCCAGCGAAGGTGCAATCAAACAGGTAAAAAGCCCTCTGATTCTGCACATTGCCACGCATGGTTTCTTTCAAAATGGCTCGCAATCGCAATCCAATCAAAACACCATTAATGACAATCCTCTGCTGCTTTCAGGATTAGTTCTATCTGGGTTCAAAAAGCAGCAGGGTGGAGGCAATGAAGATGGCGTTCTCACCGCCTTAGAAGTTACAACCCTAAACCTCGTCGGTACAAAACTGGTGGTGTTGTCCGCCTGCGATACAGGTTTAGGACAAGATACCACTGGCGAGGGTATCTATGGCTTGCGTCGGGCTTTAGTAATTGCTGGCTCTGAGAGTCAATTAATCAGTCTGTGGAAGGTAGAGGATAATGCTACTAAAGACTTGATGGTGAAATACTACAACCGATTGCTAAACAATCAGGGACGGAGTGAGGCACTGCGCCAGACTCAATTAGAGATGCTCAAGAGTGAAAGCGAAAATGATCGGCATCCCTACTACTGGGCTGCATTTATTCCTTCTGGTGATTGGAGACCAATGGGGTTGAAACCTCTTTCCCAGTAATAAGTAGAAGGAAGAAGCAAGAAGCAAGAAGACATACTGTGAGCGTTAGTTGGCAGGGCAGACTTAACTAATGTCAGAATCTACGGCTGGAATATCGAAAATGCAGACTTAACTGGTGCTATAATCCCCGATGGAGAACTCTACCAGCCAGAAACCTCCGAAAATTTATCCCAAAAAGTGACATCTATGACGCGCAAAATTATTCGTACTGACAAAGCACCAGCACCAGTGGGCCCTTACAATCAAGCGATCGCCGCAACGGGCACTATGCTGTTTGTAGCAGGTCAAATTGCGATCGACATTCGACTCAACGATATCGTCTACACCGACGACGTGGCCAAGCAAACCGAACAAGTTATGGCAAATCTGGAAGCGATTCTCACAGAAGCCGGCGCTACTTGGTTGGATGTGGTAAAAACTACGGTTTTTCTCAAAGATATGAATGATTTTGCCGCCGTGAATGCGGTTTATGCGAAATATTTTGATGCGGAAACTGCACCGGCGCGCGCTTGTGTGGAAGTTGCTCGTTTGCCGAAAGATGTGTTAGTTGAGATTGATTGTATTGCTGTTATTTGAAGGGACTCGGCGGTTGAAACCGCGTCTACACAAACGATGTCCGCCTCCGCGGACTAAGAGTAAAATCGATCGCCCGACAAGCATATTTTAGGCCAACGGGCGCATCAATGCTCCTGTAGTTCGGGAACCTGAATCTTCGGTAATTCCTTCCACTCAGACTCTATCGGTGAGTAGCGACAATAGCACACCGCTAAACAGTCATACTCAGCATTCGGCATCTTGGGACTGTACTCCTCTACGTGCGATACTTCCCAGTCTCCCCAGCGAACATGAGTGCTGATAGCAGGGGATTTAGGCTCTGTACTCTCGGTAAATTGGGCAAAGTGTCGCAGGCGATCGCCCGTTTGAGGCAGAGGTTTGCTTGAGTAATCATAATGTTCTGCGAGGATACTGGTTAGAGCACCTGTATGAGAAAGCGATCGATCCTCCCATCCAGGGGAAGATAGCGATTCAGTCTTGAAAACGATCAACCGTTTCGGCATTGATTATTCCTCCCTCTCATGTTCGGGTTCGTATGGACTCGGTGGAAACTCTGTCAACCCTTCAAAGATACAATCCACCTTCAATATAGGGTCATTTGTTTTTTGCCACCGAAGCAGTTCCCACCCCTGACGCTTCGCCATTTTTTCGCATTGTTCTGGATCGCTTGCACCGTGACGACTAATATTCTCGTCTGGATCGTAGCGGGGTGTTGATGTCATATCGATCGCCATTCGTCAATATCTGTCACAATCTTAGCACCTACATTCTAGGGCTCGAAGGGTAAAGTGCGCGACTGTCTTAACTCCCACAGCCGTTAGCGCAGCCCTCGAAGAGGATCGCACAAAGTCGATCTGTCGCTGTCGCGCACTCTACACCCAAATCAACCCGCAACAACCGGATTGAATCTTGATTAGCAATTAGCAATTACCTTCTAGCAATTACTAATTACCACCGATAAATCAGCAATTAGCAATTACCATGCAAGCAATTACCAATTACCAACCATAAACTACTTATTCAACGCTTCGCGGGCGGCTACCGCTTCATCAGGATGAATGTTCAAACGGGTCAAATTAATTCGACCTTTATTGTCAATTTCTCGCACTTTGACAATCACTTCATCATTCACAGCTAACTCATCTTCCACTTTCCCAACGCGGTAGTCCGCTAACTGGGAAATGTGAATCATTCCTTCTTTTCCTGGCAGAATTTCGACAAAAGCGCCGATCGGAATAATCCGAGTTACACGGCCGACATACACATCTCCAGCATTCAACTTGCGCGTCATGCCTTGGACAATATTGTAAGCCCGCTGAGCTTTTTCGCTGTCGTTACCAGCAATTGTCACGGTTCCGTCGTCTTCGATGTCAATCTTGACACCGGTTTCTTCGGTGATGGCTTTGATTGTTTTGCCACCAGGCCCAATTACCAAACCAATGAATTCTGGATCGATTTTCAGCGTTAACAAACGCGGTGCAAACTGCGACATTTCCTTGCGGGGAGTGTCGATAGTTGACAGCATTCTTTCTAAAATGTGCAGTCTCGCGGGTTTGGCTTGGCGGATGGCTGTGGCAATTACATCTAAGGGCAAACCTTTGATTTTCATGTCCATTTGCAAAGCAGTAATTCCGGTGTCGGTACCGGCTACTTTGAAGTCCATGTCGCCTAAGAAGTCTTCAATTGCCTGAATGTCAGTCAAAATTCGGACTTCATCGCCTTCTTTAATTAAGCCCATTGCCGCGCCGCTGACGGGTTGGGAAATGGGAACGCCTGCATCCATTAATGCTAGCGTTGAGGCGCAAACTGAACCCATTGAGGTTGAACCGTCGGAAGAGAGGATTTCTGAAACTACGCGAATCACGTAGGGGAAATCTTCTTTTGATGGCAAAACGGGCAGCAAAGCGCGTTCTGCGAGGGCTCCGTGACCGATTTCTCGGCGTCCGGGCGATCGCATCGGCTTAGTTTCTCCCACGGAATAGGGCGGGAAATTGTAGTGATGCAAGTAGCGTTTGTCTTGCTGCGGGTGCAAGTCGTCTCCTAAATCTTGGGCGTCGCCGGGGGTTCCCAGGGTAGCTGCGGACAAGACTTGGGTTAACCCGCGATTGAACAACGCACAGCCATGTACTCGCGACGGCAGCACGCCTACGCGACAAGAAACGTCTCGCACCTCGTCTAGCTTGCGGCCGTCTACACGGACGCCATCTTCGATGATTTGCTTCCGCATCATTTTTTTGGTAACGTCTTTGAAAACGTTGCCTATTACTTTGCCGTTGGCGCTGGCGGCTACTTTGATCGGATCGTCTTCGGCGAGTTGGGCGATCGCAGCTTCGACTTCATTGGCTTTCACTTCATCCAAAGCTGCATTCCGTATTATTTTGTCTTTTTCAAGTCTTGACAAAATGATGCGGATTGGTTCTTGGGCGCGATCGCGAATAAAGTTTTCCAGGGCCATATCTGGCGATGGTCTTTCCTCTACCACCAAATCTATGCCCAATTCTGCCATGATTTCGCGCTGGGCTTGAATCAAGTCGCAGGCTGCTTCATAGCCGAAGTCGATCGCCTCGATGATATCCTGTTCCGGCAATTGGTTCGCGCTGGCTTCCACCATGATTACTCCGTCAGGAGAACCGGCTACCACGAGATCCAACTCGCCTTCTTTGATTTCGCTGTAGGTTGGGTTGATGATGAAATCGTCCCCTACCAAACCGACTCGCACGGCAGCCATTGGCCCGTAAAACGGCATTTTCGCCAGCAGGATCGCTACGGAAGCGCCTGTTACCGCCAAAACGTCTGGGGGTACTTGTTCGTCCATCGACAGCGTTGTTGCTACGACTTGGATGTCGTCTCGCAACCAGCTTGGGAATAGCGGGCGCAACGGGCGATCGATCAAACGGCCAGTCAAAGTCACTTTTTCTGGGGGACGCCCTTCCCGGCGCAAAAATCCACCGGGAATTTTACCGCCTGCGTACAGTCTCTCTTCGTAATCCACCAACAGGGGCAGGAAATCAATTCCCTCTCTCCCCTGCGATCGAGTCGCTGTCACTAAAACCGCCGTGTCACCCGACTGAATCAAAACTGCACCGCCTGCTTGAGGCGCTAGTAAACCAATCTTCAGTCTAATATCCCTTCCATCGAAGGATATTGACTTGTCTATCTCTACCATGTAGGACTGCTTCCTTATCTACCACATTCTTTCTCTGTCGGGATCGTAACACTACCACAGGATGTTTGAGAGTCCAATGCCAAAAGAGAGAGATTTTTTGTGCGGGCGATCGAGTCGTGGCGCTGGATGTATAAGCATTTATACTCTTGATATTGGGGATTCTGGGGTAGGTTCGCCTGGGCGATCGCCCCCCAAACGCCTGCTCTAAATGGTAGGATGAGTTTTCGATTGGGACTTGGGAGCGATCGGGTCAACCGCAGATGTCGGGCAGATAAACACAGATTAACGCAGATATTTCAGATATTTCGTATTTTTGCATTGCCATAGTTCTATTATTCACAAGTTAGACAAAACTGAGGCAGCAAGTCTCGCAATTAAATAAAAATATTAGGATTTAAAAATGGCTATTTTACACGGCAGTTGGTTATTAGAACACGAAAAAAGCGGCTTGTTTGTTTGGGGGGAAACTTGGCGGAAGATTGGGGCGATCGATATTGTTGAATCTGAGTTTAGTCCGCAGCATCCTTTGGCAATGACTGAGGCGGAATTGAATACTTTTCTAAATTCTTTGCAGCAGTCGGGGAAACTCCACTGGCAATTACCAGAAACCGCAGAAATTAAGCAGAAAACTAAGAAAACTCGGAGTTCGTCCAAAACGACGGCGGCAGCCCTTCCCACGGAAATTTTATCGGTTCTGAGGCAAGTTCGGGCGATCGCGCTTCCGACCAAAATCTCGGAATCCAACGCAACTATTATGCCGCAGCACTCGGCCGCAGCATTAGAGGAACCAGGCCCAATCGATGAAATTTATCTTTATCCTTGGCAAGTTGAGGGTTATTTGCTCAACCCTCAAGCCGCTTTTGTTTTTTTGCAATCATTGCCGCTTAATAGCACAGAAGCAGATTCTTTTGTCGGCTCAGATTTGCGTTTTTGGTCGCATCTTGCTAGGTGGAGTTTGGATTTGTTGGCGAGGTGCAAGTTCTTGCCGGCATTGGAGGCCCAATCTGATGGTTCGGCTATTGCTAAGTGGCAACCTTTGTTAGACAGTTCGACAGATATTCTCCGTCTCGCTACTTTTTCTAAGCAAATGCCGACGGCTTGTCGAATGTATCAGAAGGAAGAAGGTTCGGCAGCGGATTTTGTAGCGGATGTAACGGATGTAAGATTGGCAGCGGATTTTGTAGCGGATTTAGCGGATGGAAGATTGGCAGCGGATTTTGTAGCGGATTTAGCGGATGGAAGAGGTGTAAGAAAAGAAAGTTCGGTGGCGAGGGAGGTATGGGCTTTGTCGGTGGATTTGCCGGTGGGGGCGCAGGAGTTGGTTTTGGGGTTTTTGAGTAGTGTTGTAGATGGTGAAGTGCGATCGGCTGCTGACTCAACTTTAGACATCAAAACTCTTTCTCCTACCCGCGAATGGCTGCAAGCTTTGCAACAAGAATCTGGACTCGTGAAAGCAGAATCAGCGGCTTTAGAAAAGTTGGCAAACAAGCTTAGTGTTTGGACTTCACCGCTACAAAACCAACTGTCTGAACAAAGTCAGTTTCGCACTTGTTTTCAACTAATTCCGCCTTCTCCGGGTAAAGTTAATTGGAGTTTAAATTATTGTTTGCAAGCAGTAGATGAAACGGATTTTTTGGTAGATGCGACAACTGTTTGGAATAATTCTGTTGAACGTTTGGCTTATGCGGGGCGGACAATTGAATTACCACAAGAAACTTTGCTGGGAGGGTTGGGTTTAGCATCGAAACTTTATCCGTTAATTGAACCGAGTTTGCAAGCACAACGACCTCAATTTTGTCAATTAAATCCGCTGCAAGCTTACGAGTTTATTAAGTCTGTGGCTTGGCGGTTTGCTGATAGCGGGTTGGGCGTGGTTTTGCCACCTAGTTTGACCAAGGCTGATGGTTGGGCGAGTCGTTTGGGTTTGAGTATTCAGGCGGAAACTCCGAAGGCAAATCCGGCGAAGGGTGGGCTGGGTTTGCAAAGTCTGCTAAGTTTTAAGTGGGAATTGACGATCGGCAAACAGCGCATTTCTAAGGCAGAGTTTGACAGGTTGATCGCGTTGAATTCGCCTTTGGTGGAAATTAACGGCGAGTGGGTAGAGTTGCGCGCAACCGATGTCAGGGCGGCTCAAACTTTTTTTGCCAGCCGCAAAGAGCAAATGACTCTTTCTTTGGAGGATGCTTTGCGTTTGGCTTCGGGCGATTTTCAGACTATTGAAAAGTTGCCTGTGGTGAATTTTGAAGCAACCGGTCAACTTCAGGAATTGTTGAATACTTTAAGCGATAATCAGGCCGTAAGTGCGATCGCGACTCCGGCTAGTTTCCGGGGAGAATTGCGGCCTTATCAAGCGCTAGGGGCTGGCTGGTTAGCATTCTTAGAACGCTGGGGTTTAGGTGCTTGTCTCGCCGACGATATGGGTTTGGGAAAATGCATTTTACCGCAGAGCTTGCTTTTTGTCAATGGTTTTTTACAAGAAGCTGAAAAAATCTGGGAAGCTTATTCTAACAAAATAGAATTCGACGGTGAGGGCTTTTGGTCTGAACCTACCGAGCAATTAATTGTAAATTCTATCCATCGGGAAACGGGCAAGATTGTACAAGCAAATGTTCGACGACTTTACCGCCAGCAAGTCCAAGAAAAATTGCGAACCATCAAACTGCAAGACGGTAGCAGCATCACTATTACCCGCCGCCACAAATTGTTAGGACGCGATGGCTGGACAAATGAGTTTAAAGTTGGAGATTATGTTTGTGTACCTGCCAAATTGTATTGGGAAGGAAAACCCGAAGATCCAAATTTAGTCAAATTTATGGCTTGGCAGATTGCTGAGGGACATGAACTGCCCAATCAAGCAAGGCTCATAATAACACAAAAAGATGCGACTGTTCTGGAAGATTTACGTATCTCACTCCACCGAATTAGCGAAAAGTATGGGATAAAAATCAATAATCCCGCTCTTCATAATCGGAATCATCCAAGAGCAGCAGATTTGACTGTATGCAGTCGATCATACCAAAACTTTCTCGAAACCAAAGGCTATCAGTGGGGGAAACTGTCAGCCGAGAAAAGTTTCCCAAAATTCATCATGGAAGCCAATCTGGATAGCATACGGATTTTTCTAAAAAATTACTTTGATGCTGAAGGTTCTGTTATTCCTCAAATGCGGAATGTCGAAATTAGTACCGCTTCGCCTGTAATTATCCAACAACTTTCTACACTCCTGCGCCGTTTTGGAATTTGGTTGCGAATCGCCGCCAGACAGAAACGTGCTACCAATGGTAGTGGAATTTTTCGCACCTATTATATCGGCACTTTCGGCGGTAACTCAGCGCGGATATTTTTGCAGGAAATCGGCTTTGGTTATTCAGAAAAACAGCAAAAACTAGAGAAAATTTGCGAAGTTACTGCCAATACAAATGTCGAAGGAATTCCGGTTTCGGATCTTGTTGCTGATGCAGTAGAGATGACAAAACTGCCGCTGCGGCATTTCGGGATGCACAATCCTGTTTATATTAACGGTTCCCAACAGTTTTCCCGCACCAGTCTAGGAAAGGTGATAGCAGGTATGGAAAATGTGCTGGCTGGTTCCGCAGAACAAGAGTACCGCCAGCTAAAGCCTTCTAAATGGACAAATCAGACCCTGGATGCCTATGCAAATCTCAATGTACCGCAGCTAGATAATGTTCGAGAAAATTTGCAACTCATACTCGATCGCGAAGTATTTTATTGTCGGATAGAGGAAATTGAGGATTTTGATTACAGCGGCTGGGTTTACGACTTTGAGGTGAGCGAACATCACAATTTTGTTGCCAACAATATTTTGTGCCACAATACTGTTCAACTAATTACTTTCCTCCTACACTTACAAGAACAAAATGCCCTAGAAGCGCCGACATTACTGGTTTGTCCCACATCAGTATTAGGCAATTGGGAGCGCGAAGTCAAGAAATTTGGGCCGACGCTGAAAGTGTTAGTTCACCACGGAGACAAACGGGCTAAAGGTAAAGCATTTGCGGCCGCAATTAAGGGCAAAGATTTAATAGTTACCAGTTACGCGCTGGTGTTTCGCGATGCTAAGGAAATTCAAAGCACTAAATGGCAAGGATTGGTTTTAGATGAAGCGCAAAATATTAAGAATTCCGAGGCTAAGCAGTCGCAAGCGGTGCGGCAAATCGAGGCTTCTTTTAGAATTGCGCTGACGGGAACTCCGGTGGAAAATAGACTGCAAGAATTGTGGTCAATTTTAGAGTTTCTGAATCCGGGATATTTGGGGCCGCGCAATTTCTTTCAGCGCCGATTTGCTATTCCGATCGAGAAATACGGCGATAGAGAATCATTGCATACTTTGCGATCGCTCGTTCGGCCTTTCATCCTCCGCCGCCTGAAAACGGACAAGGAAATCATCCAAGATTTGCCGGAAAAACAGGAAATGACTGTATTTTGCAGTCTGGCTGCTGGACAAGCCGCATTATATCAGAAAGTAGTCGAAGAGTCGATCGCTAATTTGGAATCAGCCGAAGGCATTCAGCGCCGGGGAATGATTCTGGCTTTGCTGGTAAAACTCAAGCAACTTTGCAACCATCCCGCTCTTGTGAACGCAGCAGCTAAGCCGAAAGAATTGAGCGTTAACAGCCAAGAATCGGGGAAATTGCAGCGGTTGGTGGAAATGTTGGAAGAGGTTGTCGCTGAGGGCGATCGGGCTTTGATTTTTACTCAATTTGCTGAGTGGGGAAAACTCCTAAAACCGCATCTAGAACAGCATTTAGGACGAGAAGTTTTGTTTTTGTACGGCGGAATTAAGCAGCAGCAGCGGGAAGAAATGATCGATCGCTTCCAGCACGATCCCCAAGGCCCACCGATTATGATATTATCGTTAAAAGCTGGCGGCACCGGTTTGAACTTAACCAGGGCTACCCACGTTTTCCATTATGACAGATGGTGGAATCCGGCAGTAGAAAATCAGGCAACTGACCGCGTATTTCGCATCGGTCAAACTCGCAACGTGCAAGTCCACAAATTTGTCTGCACGGGTACGTTAGAGGAGAAAATACACGATATGATCGAAAGTAAGAAAGCTCTCGCCGAACAAGTAGTCAGCGCGGGGGAAAACTGGCTTACCGAACTTGATACTGACCAACTTCGCAATTTACTGATTCTCGATCGCGATGCTATTATAGAAACAGAAGAAGAATAATATTTATTGGTTTGTCGCCGGGGCGGGGCGGGTTTACTAGATCGATCGTTTGTATCATATATATTGGTGAACCCTCCCCTACAATAATTAGAGTTGATTTATCGGACATAATCTAATATATACCTTCTTCCCTCTTCCCTCTTCCTTCTTCCCTCTTCCTTCTTCCTTCTTCCTTCTTCCTTCTTCCTTCGCCTTATGATTGACAGAGAATGGTGGACACAACAGTGGCTCGATTTAATCAATACCTACCGTTTCAAAAAGCGTTTAGAACGCGGGTGGCAATATGCGCGGGAAGGTAAAGTTCTCAGCATTAAGTTTCCCAACCAAGAAGTAATTGCCGTAGTTCAAGGCACTGATCCCAAACCCTATCAAGTTTCTTTAGGACTTGATACATTAACCGATGAAGATTGGGATTATGTGATTGAAAATATGTCGCAAAGAGCGGTGTTTTCGGCTAAATTATTAGCAGGAGAAATGCCGCACAATATTGAGGATGTATTTGCTGCGGCTGGAAAAACGCTATTTCCATTAAGTTTATCTGATATTCACGCGCGCTGTAGCTGTCCTGACCCCAAAAATCCTTGCAAGCACATCAGTGCAGTATACTACTTGTTGGGCGATCGCTTCACAGAAGATCCTTTTGTACTCTTTCAACTGCGCGGGAGAACCAAAGAGCAAATTTTGACCGCACTCCGCCAAAGACGAGGTACGCCAGGAGACGAAAATTCCCAACTCAACTCCGGCGAAAATTCCCCCACTGCGAATGCTAAATTGCCAAAGGTCGATCGCTTTTGGGAATACAACCAGCAGCTAGAATCATCTTTAGTAGTAATTGTGCCGCCGCCCAGCAGCGAAACAGTCTTAGATATTTTAGGCCCAATTCCCCTCGCAACGGACGGAAAAGGAACAGCCAACAAATCCTCCCCCGCATCAGACGCACTCAAGCAGCATTTTAGCAAAATCTACCAAGCAGTTAGCCAGCAAGCAGTTTTAGCCGCACTGAAACGGGGCGAAGGAGACTAACAAATTTATCTTTTCTTCAATCCGCGGAGGCGGATTTCGTTTGTATAGTCGCGGTTTCAACCGCCGACTTTTTTTCTTCAATCCGCGGAGGCGGATTTCGTTTGTATAGTCGCGATTGAAACCGCAGAGTCTGATGATCTAATTGCGTTTAACAGAAGGCGGATTGGTGAAACGCAACCAAGTTGCTAAAGTCGCTACCGCGAAAACTGAAGCGAAGCCGAACGTCAAGAAAGTTTCAAAGGCTGACATAATGCTGTTCCTCTTAATTTGAGCGATCGATCAAGTCTTTTCCTTTATCTTTATATCAGCCTCAATCCATTTTTTCAACCTGCCCGGACATAAAGTATTTACTACTTTAACTTTGGCAATATTCTGTTACATAAATTTACACTTGCCTCAGATTACTCATAATCTCGATCAATTCCTGGGGGCGTTCAATCAAAAAATCGGGATTGTGTACAGCCAAAGCCTCCTGAGAATTAAAACCCCAACCTACAGCAATTATCTTAATTCCAGTTTTTTTAGCAGCATCTATATCTCGGATTTCATCTCCCACATAAATGACTTCTTCAGGATTTATATGCTCTCTTTTTAGCCATCTATCAATAACTTTATTTTTTCCAAAAGTTGAACCAGAGTAAATAAAGGTGAAACTGTCTTGCAAACCGTTAATTTCCAGCAATGCTAAGACATTTTCTCTGGAATTAGAGGTGATAATACCCAGTTGAAACCCAAGGCTTTTTAACTCCAGCAAAACTTCTTTAATTCCCGGAAATAATTGAATGTGGGGAATTTCACTGCGCAACTCTGCCTTCAACTTTCTAATCAGCAGCGGGACTTTGAAGATAGAAATGCCAGAATACCTAAGGATTTGCCAAGAAGTTAAATTACTCAGTTGAGCGACTTCCTCTTTTGTCGCAGACTTAAAGCCGAATTCTTCTGACAAACGGTTGGTGATGCTCAGAAGAATGTCGATTGTATCTGCTAAAGTGCCGTCAAAATCAAAAATAATTACTTTGGTCATTGGACAATAGCAAATAAGGAACGGCGAATCTATTCTATATTACCCATTACCTCTTGATTGTTAATGCAAAAAAGATAGCAACGGCGGGAATCGCACCCGCATCTCCCGGTATACTCCAGGGAATTCTACCACTTAAACTACGTTGCTGGTGGCAGCGAACCGAATCAAACGGTTGTCTCTCGCCTTGTAGAGGCGATCGCTCTACCACTAAGCTACACTGCCCCATTTTATTATACATTTTAAATGCAACTATTTGATAATTTCAAAAATAACGCACTCTACAAATAAATAACCATCAAGTAGGGTGTGTCAGTTTGGATAATTATTGTTTCCAACCAATAACCTCAAAACTGACGCACCGCAAAAAAATGGTGCGTCAGCAAGAGATATTTCATGTCTATCAAAATTCTGCCAACTGACGCACCTTACCGATAAATAACCCTTTTGCTTTCTTCCTTTTGCCTTCTTCCTTCTTCCTTCTTCCTTCTCCTTATCACCAGGGCGAATCAGTATAATCTTTAAATAACTTGCCATAAACATAGCGTTTATCATTTATTCCTGCATAAATAGGGTCACAAATGCGCGCCGCCGCATCTATCGCATCAAAAGGAGGTTGAACGCCACGTGCTTGCATCGTTAAAATTTGAGGATAAGGGTGTAGAAAACTTACCCATCCCGGATCGACCGCATTCATAAAAATTTTGTATTTTGCGTACTCTTTGGCGCAGGTGCGAGTCATCATGTTAAGTGATGCTTTGGCCATGTTAGTATGCGGGTGACGCCAAGATTTGTCGCCGTTAAACAGCCCTTCTTTTGAGGAAACATTGACAATATACTTGCTGTTTTCAGGAAAAATATTCATGAGCCTTTTGAGCCTGCTGTTGATAGCAAAAGGAGCAATCGCATTAATTACATGAACTTCTAATAATTCCAAAATGCTCACCTCATCGTCCTTCATCAGCCAACTGTTGAAAGGACGCAAATCCACTTGCTGTCCGTCGCTATCGTACATCCCCAGCGGAAACCAACTAGAGTTATCTTCCTCTGATATCAAGTTCTCTTGCTCTAAAGTCAAGGCTAAAGCACTTGCAGTTTGGTTGTCGGAATCTCCCGGTGCGATCGACTTTTTTGACATATCCCCACCAAGATTATGAGCCAAAAAGTGCGATCGCGCTAACAGCGGCTGAATTTCCGCAGGCAAAACCTCGAAAGGCAGAGCTTCCAAATCCCTCAAATGCTGGTAAAATGCCGGAGGGCGGCGAACAGTTTGAGCAGCATTGTTGACGATAATATCGAGTCGGGGATAGCAACAAGTGAGGTGTTCTGCAAAACGCTCAACCTTGGCAATATATCGCAAATCTAACTCGTAAACGTGCAGGCGATCGCCCCAATCGCCAAAATCAGTTTCAGCAGCATACCTTTTAGCAGCATCGCGAGCAAAACGAGTAGTAACAATTACCGAAGCACCAGCCCTCAGCAACCTCAAAGTTACAGCATACCCAATTTTTACCCTCGCTCCCGTCACCAAAGCAAACAGCCCGTGCAAATTAGCCGTTTCGTTCCGTTTTGCATAATTAACTTCGCCACAATCCAAACACAAACCGCGATAAAAAGAATGCGACTGTTGAAAAATATTCTTGCATACAAAACAGCGTTGCAGTTTATCCATATTCAATCCATAATTGAAATCAAACAAGACTAACTATAGCGGTTCTCAAAAAAGTGAGGAGAGCCTCATGCCCTATGCCCTATGCCCTATGCCGTTCGCGTACCTGATCTTTCTGAGAAAGGCTATATCATGTCCAGGCACATCGCGAAAGATTAGCATCAGTAAAATTTGCCCCATCAATATTAGCTTTTTTCAAATTAGCACCGCTCAGATTAGCATTGCTGAAATTAGCCCCGCTGAGATTTGCTTTCAGGAAAGTTGCTCTTTTCACAACAGCACCGCTGAGATTAGCACCAGCCAAAGTAGCTTTATTAAAATCCGCATCGCACAGGTTAGCTCCAGTAAAATCAGCTTGATAAAAATCAGCATTTGTCAAATCAGTTCTCTCTAGATTAGCACCGCGCAAATTAGCTCTCATAAAACAAGCCCCTGCAAATTTACTCCACCGCAAATTAGCTCCTGCAAAAACAAATCCTTTAAAATTCCAGCCATTCAAGTTAGAGCGAATTAATTTAATCCCCGCCAGATTTGCTCCTGTCAAATTTGCCCCGCCCAGCTCAGCCAGACTCAAATCAGCCCCGCTCAAGTCAGCACCACTCAAATTAGCACCAGTCAAATCAGCTCTACCGAGTTTAGCTTTTTTCAGGATGCTTTGAGATAAATTAACTTCCCGAAAATTAACTGAACGAAGGTTTGCTTGACTGAGATTAGCTCCCTGCAAATCAGCCCCGCTGAGATTCGAGCGGCTCAGGTTAGCGCCGCTCAAATCGGCATTTCTCAGATTAGTTACTTCCAAGTTACTCTGAAAAATTTTGGCTGTTTGCAAATTGCTGCCTTCAAAATTTGCTCCTGCTAAATTTGACTCTCTCAGGTTAGCGCGGCTCAAATTTGCTCCGCTTAAATTTGCCCAACTCAAGTCTACGAAACCGCCCAACAAAAGTAGATTTTGCACTCTCCATTTATTCCAGATTGCTGCACCTTTTTTGAGCAAAATGATTTGTGATTCCTGACCAAATATCGCAGCTGCGGTAGCTCGCACCCGCTCGTCAGCATCGTCAAAAACTGTAATTGCTGCTTCTAAACCTGCTTCTCCGTAGTTGAGAGCCTCTGAAAGTGCTGCTAGCCTTGCTTCAGCTAGCGGGCTTGCTAAGCGCTGCTTGATTCCTGCTATGCCGCCCAATAAAGCAGCATTAATTGGAGGTGGATTTTTACCGCCCAAAATTGCATCGTATTCTGTGGGTTCGTTTGCAGACATGGATTTTAGAAGAAGGAAGTTCGGCAACGGATTCGCTCCGCGGATGTAACGGATGTCAGGAAGAAGGAAAAAAGAGTGGAACTACTTACTACTTACTAATGACTAATGACTACTGACTAATGACTACTGACTGCTGACTAATGACTATTAATTTGACTGGCTTTGGCATTCCGCCGCAGCATTTCGGGTTTAATTCGCCGCAGCGCCGAAGCTGTAAATCTGCGGTTCCACTCCTCATCGGAAATTTCTTCTAATTCTGCAAGTGTCGGTGCTATGTTTTCAGGATAAGGCTCAAATTCTGCAACATCTGTTGGTTTAGCAAATCGCTGATTCCAGGGACAAACATCCTGACAAATGTCGCAACCTGCTACCCAACCTTGTAAATTAGATGCAATTTCGTCGGGCAATTTTTTGGCTCGATTCTCGATCGTATGATAAGCTATGCACCGATCGGCATTCACGACAAAAGGCTCAGTAATAGCTCCCGTCGGACACGCCTCGATGCAGCGAGTACAAGTACCGCAATGTTCAGTGTGTGGCGCATCGGGCGCTAACTCCAGATTAGTCAAGATTTCGCCCAAAAACACCCAAGAACCGTATTCCCGCGAAATTACATTACCATTTTTAGCAATCCAGCCAATCCCTGCACGCTGCGCCCACATTTTATCCTGAATCGGCCCGGTGTCAGCATAATACCGCGCTTCAATTCCCTCAGCTTGCGATCGCACCCAATTTGCCAAAAGCTTCAGTTTTTTGTGCAGAATTTTGTGATAATCCCGTCCCCAGCCGTAGCGAGAGATCTTAGCATACTCGATCGCTGCATCGTCCCCCACCTCAAACGGGGGATTATCGGGGCGTTGGTGAGGCGTGTAGTAGTTGATGGCTACACATATCACTGACTGTACATCTGGCATGAGCGATCGAATATCCAACCGTTTCGGGTTTGCCATCCATGCCATGTCTGCCTGATAACCCTTGTCCAACCAAGCCTGCAATCTTTGTGCATCTACCTGCGTTTCTTCCTGTGCTGAGGCGAACCCGACTTTGTGAAATCCCAACTCTAGGGCTTTTTGCTTAATGAGATCGCTATTAATTGATATTTTCATAAGTAAGGAACCATATCACAAAATGCGTAATAAGTCTATTAATATTTAGAATGATTTTATCCAAACATTCATAATACTTTCAAAATCTTTATATTTATAAATTTGAACTCTAATTTGTCAAAAACGTTACATAATTTAAATTAAGGGAGAGTTAGATTCGCACATTTCAAATACGCAAGTAAAACCCACAGCGAATCCCAAAGTATATACATGGCAGTTAGTATTCAATCCGCTCAATCTATTTTCTCCAACACCGAGATTGCTAGCGCTGTTCCGGCTACCACGGACTCGTTCTACAAACTCAGCGTTGAAGACCAACTCGCACTACTCTGGTATGCCTACACCGAAATGGGCATTTCCATCACCGCAGCAGCTCCGGGAGTAGCCAGCATGGCGCTTGTCGAAGGCGTCCTGAACGAAATCAAGCAGATGTCGCCGGATGCTCAAAGCAAAACCATGTTTGACCTCGCCAGCAACGCCGACACCACCATCGGCCGGATTTACACATCCCTGCGCGTCAACACCAAACTCGGTTTCTGGTACGAGTTGGGACAGTTGATGAAACAGGGCGCTGTCGCTCCGATCCCCGCAGGCTATCAAATGTCTGCCGAAGCCACCAAAGTTCTTGAAACCATCAAGAAACTCGATCCGGGTCAGCAAATTACTGTACTGCGTAACACCGTAGTTCACATGGGCTACGACCCCGATTTCAGCCAAGAATACGGCAAACGCTCGGCTCCTCGCAGCACTCCCACCGCGGCCGCAGAGCGGGTGAAAACCAAGATTGAGGGTATCAGCGAGCTGACAGTGCTCAGCTACATCGACTACATGAACGCCTTCGACTTCACCCCAGCCGTCGGTTTATTTGCTGAAGAAGGTGCCCTACAACCGCCTTTCCAAAAGCCGATCGTCGGTCGCGAAGCCATCCTCAACTATATGCGGGAAGAGTGTATCGGACTGAAAATGATGCCCGAACAAGGTGTATCGGAGCCCGCAGAAGATGGCTACCGCCAAGTCAAAGTTACCGGCAAAGTCGAAACTCCTTGGTTCGGCGCGAATGTGGGTATGAACATCGCATGGCGGTTTATGCTTGATCCTCAAGGTCAAATTTTCTTTGTGGCGATCGACTTGTTGGCATCTCCTAAAGAATTGCTCAACCTGATGCGCAAATAGAATATTCTGGTTGGCTTCAGTAAAACAGACTGGTGCAGAAACCCAGATGCCTTCTGGTGTCTGGGTTTTTACTATTTTTGATTTTCGCGTTGAAGATTTTATAATTGGCAATTACTGACTGTATAAGGGTTTGGAGCGCGGGTCTACAATTGTATACTTTTTTTAAAATAATATTAATTTCGGTCGATCGCTCTTTTAGCTGCGATCGGTATCGCGGCTTATTCCTTTTGTAATATAATTTATCCTCACCCTACTTATATCTTTTGAGGGATTTGCTGGGCAAAAGAGAATGATTAGAGTATATTCATTCATTTGCAATCACTTCTTTTATGACCGCCACAACTCGACCTATTTTAACTCGCTCTATAAATATGGCCGGCCTCACAAAGCCTGCGGTACAGGGATATTTTGAAACTTTCAACGCGGGCGATTTTGCAGCGACCACTAATTTGTTTGCTGAGGACGGAGTTCTGCACGCGCCGTTTGAAGAGCCAATTATCGGTAAAAGCTCGATCGCCACTTATCTAAAAACAGAAGCGCGAGGAATGCAGCTCGAACCCCAGCAAAGTGTAAGCAAAATTTTAGAAAATGACACAGTTGAAATTCAGGTCAGCGGCCGAGTGCAAACTGCCGCATTTGGGATTAATGTCGGATGGGTGTTCCTACTTAATCATCAGCAAGAAATCCTTTCTGTCACCGTCAAACTATTAGCGTCTCCCCAAGAATTGCTCAGTCTGCGGCCTAAGAAATTTGATCCTTAATATAGGAATGTTCAAAGGAGTGAGGGACTGATTGGCAATTGGTGATTGGTAATTGGCAATTGGCAATTGCTAATTGGTAAGAATGCTACCGCAATCAAATTATAAAAACCCGGTTTCTTTGGTATTTGTGGCCAATTCAGGCAGAAACCGGGTTTTTCACCCAAATCTGTGCTGAAGCGCCACCAATGGTAAAAAAACCCGGTTTCTTCGGTATTTCTGCATCTACGAGTGTGCTAACAAATTTATAGTCTCTTAGAGAGGGACGAGACTTCACAAAAAATTGGCTGTCACCGCACGGTGCGACAGACAACCACTAAAATCAAAAAACATTGTCAATCACTAATGACTAATCACTAATAACTAATGACTAATCACTAATCACTAACAGCTAATTAAGAAGATTTTTCTGGCAAACTAGCTTCCAACTTCAGACAGTTGCGACCGTCTAGTTGCAAACTGTAGTCCACGCGATCCATAAGTCTGCTCATAATCAGCCAGCCATAGCCACTTTCCTGTTTAGCTTCCGGTCTCGGAGGACTGTAAGTATCCATTTCGTAACCTTTACCGTAATCCCAAATTTCTAAACCAATATCCCGATTTTTTAAATTCAAGCGAATTAACACGGGTAAGTTGGGTTGATCTTTGTGAGCATGGCGGATCACGTTAGAATAGGCTTCTGCTAACACCAAGCGCAAACGATTCGACTGACGCGGCCAATCGATGTGCTCTCCTAGCTCAACTTCCAAACTGCTTAGCAACCAATTTTCAACAATTGTTAAAAACCGCAAGTCGCTTGGTACCTGAAGCTCAGTATTCATAAAAAAATCCTGTAAGTTTAGAAATCCTGTGTTTTCAGACCAGGGATGAAATACGATGCGCCGAATTTATTTGGCGTTAATATTTGCCGCTACATGGAGGGTACTCAATACCGGGCGATCGATCCAATAGACTTTTTTTGAAAGCATCGATCAAAAAGCATCAGTTAAGAGTTAGGCTTTGAGGCGCTAGTTCTGTAACTTTTGCCGTTAGCGAAGCCCGCCCTACGGGAGCTACGCCAACGAAGAGGATCGCCCAGTCCCATCTGGTAATCTGTAAGCTGTCAACTGAGGCTTTGGGTTTTTGAGACCCGAAGCCCCGACTAAAAGTCGGGAGTTGCTGACAGATTCAGAGAACCTCCAGAGAGAGTATGGTTTGGTCATCTTCCTGAACGGGATTGTCAGCTCGGATGTAGGCCAACAAATTGTCCAAGTTGATGGAACCAGGCTCCTCAATCAAGAGTTGCCAAAGCCCTTCTTGTTGTAGCATAGAACGGGTTGGTTCGCCCCCTGCGATCGCCGCAGTGGTCACGCTAGCTTCAGTAATCCCGTCACTCGTCAGCAGAAAAACATCTCCTGACTTTAAGTCGATAGCACCGGCTTTACCTTTCCAAACTGGCAGTATCCCCAAGGGAATGCCGCGAGCTTTCAGGAAATTCGGCTCTGCTGGCGTTAAACCGCTAGCAGTCTGAGCTTTCACGTCAGAATTCGACCAAACAATCGGGTAAATGTGACCGGCATTAGCAAAAGCCAAGTGTCCCGTTGACGGAGTGTAACGAGCTACAACCATTGTAATAAAATGGTTGTTGCCGATCAGGTCGTCAGACATAGTGCTATTCATATTCTGCATAACTCGATCGGGTTCAGGAGAAACTTCTTGAGAAAGTTCTCGCCGCATCACCGAAATCGCGCTAGCCATAAATAGAGCAGCCGGAACGCCCTTACCCGAAACATCACCCACCGCTATCCAAATATCCCCTTGCGAGTGGACATAGACTTCAAAAAAGTCGCCACCCACTGCGCGTGCAGGATAACAACAAGCTTGCACCCTGACAGTTTCAAAATCCGGCCAACTTTGGCGCAACAAGTTTGTTTGGATTTGGCGAGCCACTTCCAACTCATTTTGCATCTGCTGGGCTAAATCCAGAGTGCGCTGGTAGAGCTTAGCTTGGGAGAGGGCGAGAGCCGCTTGAGCCGCCACACCTTCTATTAACTCTATATCTTCTGCCGACCAAGGATTAGTCCCGCCTTGCTGACACAGAGCCAGTATCCCCAGCAAATCTTGCTGATAAGTCAGAGGTACAGCAATCTCAACCGAGTTACCGTCACCCCCACTGTTGGCGTTGACTTGAGTTTGGCGGCTAGCTACGGCCTGAACCAGCAAATTTTCATCAAAAGAAAAGCTGCTGGGTTCGGTGGTTTGGGCTTGGTAGGGAAAGGTACTCGGTAATAGTCGATCGCCATCTACTGGCCGCAGCATACAATAGTTGGCCTCAAAAGTTTGACCTACGGTTTGAACAATAGTTTGTACCATACTAGAGTAATCTAGCGACCCGCGAATCACGCTCATCACCTCATTAAACAGAGATTCTTTGCGTAAAGCGCGGCGCAGTGAAACGCTGCGCTGCTTGTAGTATTTGTAAGTTTCTGACGCTTGATTGATAACTGATTTCAGTTCTTCCGGATTCCACGGTTTGGTGATGTACTTGAAAACTTGACCAGCGTTAATAGCCTCAACCAAATCTTCAACATCTGTGTATCCAGTCAGCAGAATCCGAATCGTATCAGGAAAGCGATCGACTGTTTTCCCCAAAAACTCGGTGCCATTCATTTCAGGCATCCGCTGGTCAGATATAATCACCGCCATCTCGCCCTGTGCGTCTAGAACTTCCAGGGCGCTGAGAGCGCTATCTGCTTTGTAAACCTGAAAATCGCGTCGAAACGTCCGGTACAGCAAATCCAAGTTGTCGGGTTCGTCATCGACTACCATTAGTTTCAGTTTGCTTCCATCTCCCCGACTCATGTTATTCCCTACTCCTAGGCGAATTAATCAGGTCTAAAACTAGCTTGTCAAATACCCTCTTCTGATTCAGCGGAGCCGAATCTGCGTGAGGGCTTCGGGTTTTATAGGTCAGTGCCATGTTTAGTGATACCACAAGGAAGTTCGGAACTTGCATCCGGGCTCGGTCTTACCAGACTTCGCCTTGGTTTGGAGCTCGTGCTTGACTTTCCTTGCTGCCGAATCAAGTTAATTTTTCTGCCAGTCTGAGCTTAGCAGAACGAGAGCGGGGATTTCTAGCTACTTCTTCCGATTGTGGCACGATCGGCTTTTTTGTCAGTACCTGCAAACAGTCTGTTGCTCTCAATTGGTGCTTAACCGGTCTGTCTTCGAGGCTGTGAAAAGTAATAATTCCGATTCTCCCACCGGGTTTCAACCAATTTGGCGCTTCCTTGAGAAAAGTGTCTAAAGAAGCGAGTTCGGAGTTGACGGCTATCCTCAAAGCTTGGAAAGTGCGGGTGGCGGGATGGATTCTACCGTTGCGCTGCTTGGGTGGGAAGCTGCTAGCGATCGCCCCTGCGAGTTCTGTAGTAGTTTCAAAAGGACGTTGTGCGACAATCCGCCTCGCGATGCGCCGCGACAGTCGTTCCTCACCGTACTTGTAAATAATATCTGCCAGTTTAACTTCTTCCCAGTGATTGATAATCTCTTCTGCCGTCAAAGATTGCTGCTGATTCATACGCATATCTAGTTGAGCAGGGTGGCGAAAACTAAAGCCTCGTTCCGGTGTATCGAACTGAGCCGAGCTAACGCCCAAGTCTGCTATAATACCATCAAATTCGGCATCAGGAGACTGATATTCAGCAAAATTGCCGTGCCAAAACTCGACGGGATCGTTGGCAAATCGGGCTTTGCAAAAACGGATGGCTTCTTCGTCGCGATCGATCGCCACCACACTCACATCAGCCGCCGCCGCTAAAATCAAACTCGTGTGTCCGCCGCCCCCAAGCGTCGCATCCAAATAGCGCCCACCCGGACGCACCGCTAAACCCGCAATTAACTCGGTGGCCAAAACAGAAACGTGATAAGCCTCAATACTCACATCTGATTCAGGAGTCTCCTTCTCAGACGGCTCGATATCCTTCATAATCTATACAAGCGAAACAAAAATCAACAATAGACTGACTAATTACCAATCATTAATTATCAATTATGTCAAGAATTGAGACAAGAACCGAACCAATGGTGCTCAACATGGGCCCGCACCACCCATCCATGCACGGGGTACTGCGGTTAATTGTCACCCTGGACGGCGAAGATGTAGTAGACTGCGAGCCTGTTTTAGGCTATCTGCACCGCGGCATGGAAAAAATTGCCGAAAACCGCACCAACGTGATGTACGTGCCCTACGTCAGCCGCTGGGACTACGCTGCGGGGATGTTTAACGAAGCGGTGACAGTCAATGCACCGGAAAAGTTAGCCAATATTGCTGTCCCCAAACGGGCGAGTTACATTCGGGTAATCATGCTGGAGTTGAACCGAATTGCGAACCACTTGATGTGGGTAGGGCCGTTTTTGGCGGACGTGGGCGCGCAAACTCCATTTTTCTATACTATGCGCGATCGCGAACCAATTCTCGATTTGTGGGAAGCAGCCACCGGCTACCGCATGGTAAACAACAACTACTTCCGCATCGGCGGAGTAGCAGCAGATTTACCCTACGGCTGGGTAGACAAATGCGAAGATTTCTGCGATTACTTCCTGCCAAAAATTGACGAATACGAACGTTTAATCACCAACAACCCTATCTTCCGCCGCCGGATTGAAGGTTTGGGTACAATTTCCCGCGCCGAAGCGATTAACTGGGGACTATCGGGCCCGATGTTGCGCGGTTCCGGCGTCAATTGGGATTTGCGGAAAGTTGACCATTACGAATGTTATGACGACTTCGAGTGGGATGTTTGCACCGAAGCTGCTGGCGATTGTTTAGCCCGGTACTTAGTCCGAATTCGGGAGATGCGCGAGTCAGTTAAAATCCTCTATCAAGCCTTGAAAGGACTCCCCGGCGGCCCTTACGAAAACTTGGAAGCCAAGCGCTTAGAAAGCGGCCCAAAATCTGAGTGGAACAGTTTCGACTATCAGTTTATTGGCAAAAAAGTAGCGCCAACTTTCAAAATTCCCAAGGGCGAACATTACGTGCGGGTTGAAAGCGGTAAGGGTGAGTTAGGAATCTATATTATCGGCGATGACAGCGTGTTTCCTTGGCGCTGGAAGATTCGGGCTGCTGATTTCAATAATTTGCAGATTTTGCCCCACATCGTGCGCGGTGTAAAGATTGCGGACTTGGTGGCTATCCTGGGTAGTATCGATATTATCATGGGTTCGGTCGATCGGTAGAAGCAAAAGGGCGATCGTATTTTTTGGCTACTTGCTAAGGAGTGCGATCGCTACTTTGTTGCAGATGGCGATCGGCTATTATAAATTATGGAAGCTCAACCAAAAGAAATTCAGCGTTACGTCACACCAGACGGCCAAATTCCTTTTACAGAATGGTTAAAAGCTCTTCGAGATCTCAAAGCTGAAGCCAAGATTCGCGGGAGACTAGACAGAATTAAGCTCGGAAATTTGGGAGACTTTCGCTCAGTTGGAGCCGGTGTTTTTGAATTAAAAATTGACTGGGGCCCCGGCTACCGCGTCTACTTTGGACAAATAGAGCAAACGATTGTTCTCATACTCTGCGGTGGAGATAAAAGCACTCAAGATCGAGATATTCGTAAAGCTATTGAATATTGGATAGATTACAGGAGTCGAGACAATGCTTAAAAGTGTAAATTACCAAGACGACTTGATGGAATTCCTCAAAAAACCTGAAGCGGCGGCTGCTTATATCGAGGCGATTTTGGAAGAAAAAAATGTAGAAGCTGAACTCTTGTCACTAGCACTTAGCAATATGGTTGAGGCTCGCGGGGGTGTAATTCATCTTTCAGATGTAGCTAAGTTGGACTATGAAAAGTTAACAAATTTGCTCTCAAAAACAGGAGGAGATGAAGTTTATCTGTTGGTGGCGTTGCTGGATGCTTTGGGACTTCAGCTAAAAATAGGGGTTAAGTCTGATAGTTCAATATTTAAAAGTGAGAGCGATAACGTTGTCCAAACTAGCTTACTCTAGGATAAAAAAAATTGCAGAACATCAATATTTCTCTCTTCCCTCATCCTCTGTGTCCTCTGCGCCCTCTGCGGTTAAAAAAATCTTTATTTCATAAATAAAATAACATCAACCTTAATTTAATTATGACAGTCCAGCAATCAAATATCAATGACAGTAACCCAGAACTCTGCGCTTTAATCAGCGAAAGAATTGCAGCCACTCCGCAGCAGCGCATAACCTTTGCGGAATACATGGATTTAGCATTATATCACCCGCAGTATGGTTACTATAATGGCGATCGACCAAACATCGGCAAACAAGGCGATTTTATCACCTCACCTCATTGGAGTGCTGATTTTGCCGAAGTTTTGGGCGAGCAATTTGTGGAAATGTGGCAAATTCTCGGTAAACCTGATACTTTTGCGATCGTAGAAATGGGCGCTGGGCGGGGAACATTTGCCGCACATTTGCTGCAATATTTGCAACTAAAATATCCCGATTTATTTAAAAGCTTAGAATACATTATTGTTGAAATTTCGCCCGTTTTGCTTGCACAACAGCAGCGACAATTAGCCGAATTCAAAATAGTAAAGTGGTGCAATTGGGATGAAATAGCTAATAACTCTATCGTCGGCTGCTTTTTTTCTAACGAATTAGTCGATGCTTTTCCCGTGCATCAGTTTATTTTAGAAAAAGGGCAAATTAGGGAGATTTACGTTGCCGCAGCCGAAGAACAAAACAAAGAATCTGGAAGCAAGTTTATTGAAGTAGCCGGAGAACTTTCAAACCCTAAAATTCCTGAATATTTTGATTTAGTCGGAATAGATTTGTCCGCGACCGTCTATGCAGATGGTTATCGCAGCGAAGTCAATTTAGCAGCTTTAGACTGGATTGAAACAGTTGCCAAAAAATTGCAGCGCGGTTATCTATTAACAATTGATTACGGACATCCGGCGCACCGCTATTACAATCCGAGACGCACAGAGGGAACGCTGCAATGTTATTACCGCCACCGCTATCACAGCAATCCTTATATTAACGTGGGGCGGCAGGATTTAACAGCCCATGCTGATTTTACGGCGCTGGAAAAACAAGGGGAATTGTGCGATTTGGAGGTAATGGGTTTTACTCAGCAGGCTTTGTTTTTAATGATATTGGGTGTGGGCGATCGAATTGCTTCTCTGTCTGCAAATGATGCAGAAGTATTGGATTTGACAACGTTTTTGCGCCGCAGGGAAGCGTTGCATCAATTGATCGATCCGATGGGTTTGGGAGGATTTGGGGTTTTGGTGCAGTGTAAGGGGTTGAAGGAGGATGAGAAAGGTCAAAAAGTCAAAGGTTTGAGAGTACCTGATTGATTATTTGGTTGATTTATGCACATTAATTACGCAAGCTTACTCAGCGGCGGAAAATCCCATTTCCCTGAATATAAAGTAGATGGCAACTTTAAACAATAGGCAGCAGGAATCACCTCAATCAACCACCAATTAAACATATCTCGTCTGGCTTCAGTAAAACCAGAAATGGCATCACCAGTAATGGCATCATACATAATATCTAAGATGGCATTATAGGCTGTTTTGCTGTTGAGTGTTTGCAGCAAGCCGTAGAAAATATTATAAGCTTCGTCAGTAGCTTGATATTTTCCTATTTTGTTGATATTAGGAAACAAGGTATCTGCCCAAGTTTCTGGGATTTCACAACCATCCTTCAGCCAACAAGATACAATTCCTTCAACGATATCAGCCTTGTGTTCTTCAGGAAAGTAATGTTTAATGGTCGGTTTAGCTGCTAATGCTATTCCATAAGCCATATAGACGTATCGCTGATGGGATATTGCATCATCAGGCATTCCAAAAGCCGTCATTACTTCTACAAAAGCTTCTTCTACATTGCACTTTCCACCTCGTTCGTATAAATCGTCATATTTTCTGTCCCAAACCGTCTGAAGTGTTTGCTTTAATTGCTCTGGAATAATTGAGTTGCTGGGCAATTTAAAATCGGTGTAGTGACCTAGAGCAAACTTTATCATTGACTTTCCCTCCTTATAGTACAATACGGTTTACTTAAGGCAGGACAAGAGGTAAACTAGGTATCGTGTACAAAAAAGAGAACCAGTACAGTGAATTA
>NZ_JAUBVR010000045.1:0-50402 GCF_036705955.1 Microcoleus sp. A6-C6
TCTATCCTTTCTCTTCGCTGTGCTTATCTCAACGGTCAACTTTCAATTTGATGTATTTGCCAAAGTGAGATGCACCCATCGCACTTATCCGTTAAAGCATTCGCTCTATCTCAGATGTCCGAGCATCTGGCAATTTCTCGGCCCCTGTCGTATCAAAAACGATCGCGTGTTTAGTATTTGGCAACAACCGCCGTAAAATCTGGATATAGCCGTCAGCATCGCCACGCCGATGGAAGCGCGCCACTACCAATCGCTGCATATTTGGCAGTTGCCGCACGATGCACCAGGGATGAGTGTTTAATTTTGGCCTTGATGTTGGTATCATAGGGTAATGTTTCCCCGCCGAAAGCGGGGTTGGCTAGAAAAGTGATCGCCCTTAAGTTTTCGAGGCTAGGAGGGCGATCGTTTTTAATGTACATAGATATTATATGTTGCATACGCATCAATGTCAAGTTAAAACATGGGATACGTTAGACTGCGGATTCGAGAACTAGCTGAACAAAAGGGTTGGACGCTAAAGCAAGTTGCCGATCGATCCGGAGTCAATTACAACACTGTCAGAAGCTACGTTCAGCGCGATACTTTGAACACAGTCGATTTGTCTGCTGTCTACAAAATTGCCCGCGCTTTCGACGTGACGATGGAAGATTTAGTCGAGATTTTGGAAGATTGAGGGCGCACCAATGGGGCGAGTCAGGCTAAAAATTCGAGAGTTAGCCCAAGAAAAGGGATCGACACTGCAAGATATGTCTCCTGGATCGCCACAAGGTTTGCTTAGAAAAATGTATCAAACTTTTACAAAGAAACCGATCGAACTCATAAAGCCGCTATCTTCGTGATCAAAGCACTTCGTCAGCATGAGTCTGGTTCTCCAAGTTTGGATTATTGGACTATAAACCGCGCTCAACACCCTATAGATAAAGATTTGTAAGGTTTTGTCAACATCTTTGGGCTACTGAATTAAAATCTTCTCATAAAAAAGACTAGCTTTTAGTAGGCGCAAATTATGAACAAGGTTTAAAACTCAGCTTATGAGACCGAGTTTGCTGCTCTTACAAGGTGCAATAAAATGTAACTTTTGATGCAAGAACCACTAGCATGAACTTTGCCGAAGGCCGAATGCCCATTTCTGCCAATACCTTCGGAAAATCGCTTTCCTCTCCGGGCATCAAATTTTAAGTGCAGTTACTTTGCTTGCACGACGGGAACCGGAGCCCGATAGGAAAAATTTAAGTCCAGGGCAGACGCACCAGAATTTTGAGCGATCGGGTTTTTTACCGAAGCGACGGCGGCAACAAAGTCTTGTCGTCCATCAAACCTGGTTTTTGTGTCCAAGACTCAACTCGATCGAATGAATGCAGTCGCAGCCAACATTTAGATGTTGCGATACTGCAAGTTGCGCGCTTGCACAGGGAGCTAACCGCAGTGATGGATCTCGATTGTTTACCTTACGGCGCAGGCCACGCAGAGGAAGGGGTCTGTCTGCTAGTGCGAATGGGGCCCTACCGCATTTTACTCGACTGCGGTATAGAGGATGTCGCACCCCTGTCAGCGACACTAGATCGATCGCCCCCAGCCGATTTCGTGGTGTGTACCCACGCCCACTCCGACCACGCCAGAGGTTTGCTAGCACTCCACCAAGCTTTCCCCCAGTTGCCAATTTACGCCAGCGAAGTGACAGCGCGACTGCTACCGCTCAACTGGCCGTCCCAGGCTCAGCAGCCGGAGTCCCATTTCTGTCAGGCACTGCCCTGGCAGTCGCGGATCGAACTGCACCGGGGACTGAGCGTGCAGTTGTTCCCGTCGGGCCATTTGCCGGGAGCGGCGACTGTGCTCCTAACTTATCAAGCCCCCCACCGCACCTACACCCTGGTTTACACCGGCGACTTTTTTCTGTCGAATTCTCGTTTGGTGGAAGGTTTGCCGCTGGGAGAACTCCGGGGCATGAAGCCGGACGTGTTAATTTTGGAAGGCAGTTACGGCACGGCGCGCCACCCTCACCGCCGACAACTGGAAAATCAATTAGCCGATCGCATCCACCGGGCGATCGCCGACGGGTACTCGGTACTACTACCTGCGCCCGCCCTAGGTTTAGGTCAAGAATTGCTGATGCTACTCCGCAGCCACCACTACTTTACCGGCCGCGACTTGGATATTTGGGTGGACGGCACTGTCGCCGACGGCTGCGACGCTTATCTGGAACTGCTGCCCCATTTTCCCACCGCCGTCCAAAATTTTGCTCTCCACCAACCTTTGTTTTGGGACGAAAGGGTAAAACCCCGCGTGCGCCGGCTGTCTGCCGAACAGCGAGCCGAATTGGGCAAAACGCCGTGTATTGTGATTACTGACCAAATAGCTGATTTGGGTTTGTACGTTGCCGATCGCACAAATCCTTGGATTTTACTCGCACCTCACAAACCTGGATATCCCACCAGGGAATGGCTGGGCAATTGGGCCGAATCAGGAGTTCGGCTCATTGAAACTTATTTGCTAGCCGATCACTGCGACGGGCCGGGAACTACCCAGCTCATCCACAATTTGCGTCCCCAGCACGTAATTTTAGTGCACGGTTCCCCTGCATATTTGGCTGACTTGGCTAACTTGGACGAGCTGCGAAACCGCTACCAGTTGCACACTCCGGCGGTAGGAACAGTTGTCGAATTGCCAATCGGGGAAATGTTTTTGCAGCCCGCCATCCCCGAAACTAACTATGAAGGAGAACTCAGCGAATTAGGTACAGAAGTAGCAATTAGCTTGCCAAGTCCGATTACAGCCGATCCTCGGTGGGCAAATTTTGCCGATACAGGTTTAGTAGAAGCACGCTGGCAAGGCGAAGAACTCGTACTGCGTGGCATCTCCCAGCGGGAACTGCTGTTTCAAGGCAGCGCCGTTCAGGCTAACCTAGAATGCTGTGGCAATTGCCAGCACTACCGCGGCCAGCGCTGTTGGAACCAGTCCAGTGCTTTATTTGGCTTTAAAGTTACCCCCGACGGTTACTGTCCGGTATTTGAAGCGATACCGGAGTCCGAACTTTTCTTAGATGAGGAAATAGATGGCGATTGAGATCCTCCCCGGCGTAAACGCACTCCTGATTCCCAAACATCGCTATTTGGGTTCTGCGTCCGGGACTGTTCTGGTGGCGCAGACTGGAAAACCTGCGATCGAGCTTAAATTTAAATACAAAACCAGCTTGATTGGTGACAATCCAGTAGATTTTTCCCCTCAACCGGGTTTTTTGCCCAATTTATCGACAAAAAAGGGAGAAAAGTCGTTTTCCTTTCCCCCAACTATTCTTTTTGCCTCAAGCTCTAGCTCAAAACTATTCTAAATTCGAGTCCGGGTAGTGATTGCGAATTTGCTCGGCTTCGGGACAATCGTCAGTAACTAGGGGTTCGCAGTTAGTTCTCGACACCGAAGCCAACTTCTGGGAAACAGCTCCAATACTCTCTAGACGCACCATTTCTTCCCAGGAGCTAATTTCGTCTTCTTCGTCGGTTTCGTAGCGCAGCGTGACTAGATCCCCTTCAATATCTAGGATACGAGCGCGCTCTATCCAACGTTGCTGATCTCGAAGAAAAATAGAAACCTCACGACCATCACAACAGAGTTGATAGATTTTGCGCTGTAGCATTTGTCAGTTCTCCTGCGCAGTGTATTTAATCAAAAAAGATTGCCTGTTTACAGTTAACGTACTTTGGGTTTTACATCGGAAGGCACAGCCCTATGGACTGGCCAGTTTCACGTTTTCCGAAACTGTGGCACCGATGGGAGTTACCAAATTTTATTTTACCATCAAATCTCTCCTGTACGCCATTTATCGAATTGCAGATTTTGCAGCCTGCGACATCCCTCGCGGGAGGCATTTGCCAGAATAGATCGGAGCATCCGGACTTGACTGCCGCGATCGCTCAAACAGCCACCCTCAAAACAGACTGTGCTGCTTTGTCGATCGGGATTGCCGCTGTTCTCAAACCTTTACAATCAGTAGGTCGGCAGATAAATGGTACGTCAGTTTTGCCGTAAAAGCCTAAAAACTCCCCCCTTTGTACCATCCCGTTACAGAACCTACGGGCATAGACTTAGGATTATCCACGTTGCTCTGCCGGGAGTGACGGTAAAAAAATACAACTGCCAGTTTCCCTAAAAAAGGCGAAAATCAAGCTAGGGAAATTGCAGTATATCCATCGAAACAAACAGTTAGGCAACCTAAAATCGGGAAGAAAAGCCTCAAAAAACGCCAAAAAATATTAATTATCCAATCCTCGCCAAAAAACACGGGCATATTGCCAACAACCGACGAGACTTTCGGCAAACAACAAAAACAAAAATTAGCCAGAAATACGATACCGCTCTGGGTATTTTTGAAGGCTATCTGGCTGATTACCAACGCACTATTATTTAAAAATATGGGCACTGCCAAATGAAACATTCTCTACATATACTATGACAAAGCATTGCTGTTTCTTGTTACAGGAAGTTCAGCAAATTACTTTCCTAGAGTTGGCTCTTCCTCTTTGTCTTTCTCCTTTTGGGTAGATTCATCATCAGCTTGACCGACCCCTTCCTTGAAACTCCGCAGCGTTTTGCCCAAAGCATTTCCCAACTCAGGAATTTTTTTGGGCCCAAAAATTAGAATAGCGACTACCGCAACAATGCCCAATTCGGGCAATCCCAGACCAAACATACAAAATCTCCGTGCTTACCTACTTGGCTTTTTCTCTGCGAATTACCGCTAGTGCATTCATTTTAGCGGAGAGTTTCGGCAAATGTTACCTATTACTCTGGTTTTTAGGGCAATTTATTGCCCCGTGCCGCTGGGAATACCTAGACTCAAGTCGCAAGGCTTTCTATCTTGGGCAGATTTTTCTGTAAAACTTGCTCGATCGCACGTCGCTCTGCTGGTATCCTTAAAAGTATCTACCTTTTTTACTGCATCCTGCAACCGTAGAATCAAGTTTTATTAAGCGATCGCCCGATAAATAGAAATGTTAGAAATATCCCAGTCTTCCCTGCGCGAGCAACAGCACCCTCTCATCCGCGAATTAGCAGACCGGATAGAATCAGTATGGCGTCGGTACCTCGACCTCGAACCCTACCACCTCCCCGCTGAGTTGGGATACGTAGAAGGGCGCTTGGAAGGAGAAAAACTGATCATAGAAAACCGCTGCTATCAAACTCCCCAGTTCCGCAAAATACACCTCGAACTCGCTAAAGTCGGGCCGCTGCTGGATATCCTGCACTGCGTGATGTTTCCGAGACCGAATTATGCTTTGCCGATGTTCGGCACAGACATCGTAGCAGGCAAAGGTCAAGTTAGCGCGGCGATCGCAGACCTTTCTCCCCTTAATCCCGATCGAACTTTGTCGGAAACCTATCGCACCCAACTGGAAACTCTGCCGGTTAACCAATTTTCTTGTCCCCGCCAAATTCCTGAATGGGGCGATATTTTTTCGGAATTTTGCCTGTTTGTGCGGCCAGATTCACCGGAAGAAGAAAGCCGATTTATCGACATAGTTGAATCCTACGTGGAAATTCACTGCAAACTCGCAGTGGCTTGCGAACCAGTTTCTGCCGCCGAAGCATCGAAAATTCTCGACGCTCAAATTTACTACTGTACGCAGCAGCAGCAAAACGACAAAACTCGCCGCGTACTCGAAAAAGCTTTCGGTCAAGATTGGGCCGAAAATTACATGACTGAGGTGCTGTTTGATTTCCCTAAATAGCTGAAATCGGTTTACACTACTTCATAGTGGGTGTGAAAAAATGTAATCAGGAAATCACCTACCTCATCTGTCATGGGCAAGGAATCACGGGATAAGGATCAATCATTTTTTAAACCCCCAGGGCCGGGAATCATCGGTTTAGCGATCGCCGCTACTCTCCTTACCACAGGAGTGGGTTTTTGGCAAGTATCTCAAATCAGAAAAGCTGAAGAGTTAAAGGCGGCGGCTGCAACTGCTGCTGCAACTACTGCCTCCACCCGCAACAGCGTCACAGCTTTGGGTAGGTTGACTCCGCAGGGGGAAGTGATCAAATTGTCTGCCCCTTCGGCGTCGGAGGGCGCGAGAATTGAACTGTTGAAAGTCGAAGAGGGCGATCGCGTCAGTCAAGGACAAATCATAGCAGTTCTCGATACGCGCGATCGACTCCAAGCAATCCTCCAACAAGCTGACAAAGAAGTCAAAGTCAAACAAGCAGAATTAGCGAAAATTCAAGCAGGCGCAAAAACAGGCCAAATCGGCGCTGGGAAAGCCGAAGTTGCCAAGTCTGAAGTTCAACGTCAAAGAGAAACCGAAGGCGAAGGAGCAAATGTTGCCCGCTTAGAAGCTCAAATGCGAAGAGACATCGAAGCTGCACAAGCTAACGTCGCTAAATTTGAGGCTCAACTACAACGAGAAACCGAAGCCGAACGAGCTAATCTTGCCAAATTTGAGGCACAACTGCAACGAGAGACAGAGGTACAGCAAGCTAAACTTGCCAGGCTGGAAGCTCAAGTGCGTGGCGAAATTACCTCTCAAAATGCTACAGTCGATCGACTAAAAGCCGAATTAGCCAACGCCCAAGCCGAAGAACAACGTAATAAAGAACTCTCCGAAACAGGCGCAATCTCTGCTTCCGCCTACGATACCAAACGCTTAGGAGTAGAGACAGGCCGCCAGAAAGTTAAAGAAGCTGAAGCTATATTAGAAAAAACCGTACAAACACTGCGACAGGAAATAATTGAAAATCAAGCCACAGTCAAACAAAAAGTAGAAACAGGCAAGCAGGAAATCAATCAATCCCGCGCCAATCTCAAACGCAAATTAGAAACAGGCAGGGAGGAAATTAACCAAGCTAGAGCCACTTTAAATCAAAAGATAGAAACGGGCAGAGAAGAAATCAATCAAGCCGAAGCAATGCTCAAGCAAAAAGCAGAAACCGGCGCAGAACAAATCAATCAAGCCAAAGCAAATCTAGACCAAATTGCCGAAATTCGTCCCGAAGATGTTCAAGCCGCCCAAGCCGCTGTCGAAAGTGCGATCGCCACCAAACAAAAAGCCCAAGTAGACTTAAACTTAAGCTATGTCAAAGCACCCGTATCCGGTTCCATCCTCAAAGTTAACACCCGACAAGGAGAACGCATCAATACTCAAGACGGCATCGTAGAACTAGGCCGTACCGATCAAATGTACGCCATAGCCGAAGTTTACGAAACCGACATCACCAAAGTGCGAAACGGCCAGCGCGCCACAGTTACCAGCTCAGTTTTTGTAGGCACATTAGAAGGAACAGTCGCTAGAATCGGCAAACTAATCGGCAAAAAAGATGTCCTGAATACAGACCCCGCCGCCGACACCGATGCTAGAGTTATCGAAGTAAGAATTCGCCTCGACCCCGAATCGAGCAAAAAAGTTTCTGAGCTGACAAACTTGCAGGTTGAAGTCAAAATAGCTATCTAAATAATAGTATTTTTAAATCAAACCCCCTTGTTTTTGCTTGTTTGTTTCTTGCTCCTTTTTTCTTCCTTCTTCCTTCTTCCTTCTTCCTTAATTAGATATGGCAAAAATACAGCTAGCTTGGGCACAGTTAACCCGCGAAAAAATGCGCTTAGTCATCGCGCTAGCCGGGATTGGTTTTGCCGATTTACTAATGTTTATGCAGTTTGGATTTAAAGACGCACTATTTGAAAGTTCCGTCAGCTTTCATGCGAAGTTAAAAGGGGATATTTTCATCACCAGCACTCAATCTACGGCTTTAATAGCCATGAAAAGTTTTCCCCAGCGTCGCTTGTATCAAGCCTTGAGTTTTAACGGCGTTACAGAAATTAGTCCGGTATATCTAGGCTTTGGATTGTGGAAAAATCCCGATCCAAACGAGGGCAAAACCCGCCAATTGATGGTCATAGGTTTTGACCCGACTCGTCCGGTTTTTGATATGCCGGAAATCCAAAATAATTTGGACAAAATCAAAATTGCCGATGTGGTTTTATTTGACCAAGCTTCCCGCCCGGAATTTGGGCCAGTAGTGGAATATTTCAACCAGGGAAAACCTGTTGAAACAGAAGTTGACAACCGCCGCATTGTGGTAGATGGTTTATTTACTTTAGGGGCATCTTTCAGTGCTGATGGAAATATTGTCACCAGCGATTTGAACTTTCTGCGGATTTTTGCGACGCGGAGAACCAAAGGTTTAATTGATATCGGTATTGTGCACTTGCAGCCGGGAACGGATGTGAAGGCTGTTGTCGAAAAAATGAGGGCAACTTTGCCGTCAGATGTGCGAATTGCTTCAAAGGAAGAGTTTGTAGCTTTTGAGAGAAAGTATTGGGAAGAAGGTACAGCAATCGGATTTATTTTCACTCTCGGCGCGGCAATGGGATTTATTGTGGGGATAGTGATTGTTTATCAAATTCTTTATACTGATGTTACCGATCATTTGCCGGAATACGCGACGTTGAAGGCGATGGGATATAAGGATTTTTACTTTTTGATCGTGGTGTTTCAAGAAGCTTTGATTCTGGCAATTCTTGGTTATTTACCTGGATTTGGGATTTCTGTAGTGCTGTACAATTTAGGGAGAAGTGCTACGAGTTTGCCGATGTACATGACTGTGGGGAAAGCTGTAACTGTGTTTGTAATGACAGTTGTTATGTGTTCTGTGTCGGGGGCGATCGCAGTTAGGAAGTTGCAGGCGGCCGATCCAGCAGATATTTTTTAGGGAATTAATTAATTAATAAGTTCTGCCTAAGTAATTATGGCTCTAACGCTATAACGCTATGGTATTAAGATAGCATTCATCTCGATCGCACTCTCCCTCGGTTCTGCGCTATGACCCAAAGCTTCAACCCCACAGCGTTGCCTCCCGCCTTTCCCGATCACACGCAACTCCCAGAATCTGACGGCACGTTTGTGAAGAACTTTCAAGAACATCCTCAGAGCATCCTGCTCACCGACTCCCTAGAAATTACACTGCAAAACCTGCATCCCGACGGACAGTATGCGATCGGGCAAGATTGTGGCATCTACTGGCGCGAAACCGAGCCTCCCGAACGCGGAGCCGAAGCACCTGACTGGTTCTACGTCCCTAACGTGCCTCCCCGCTTAGACGGGCAATATCGGCGTTCCTACGTGTTGTGGCGCGAGTATATGGTGCCGTTAATTGCGATCGAATTTGCTAGCGGTGATGGTTCAGAAGAACTCGACAATACTCCTTTATCTGCTTTGCCATCCGGGGGAAACCAGAAACCGGGAAAGTTTTGGGTATACGAGCGGATTATCAGAATTCCCTACTACGCTATTTACAAGATCCAAACCAATGAATTAGAAGTCTACAATTGCGTAAATACTAGATATCACCGCTTGGAACCGAACGATCGCGGACATTACCCGATCGACCTGATGGGTATAGAGTTGGGCGTGTGGTCTGGTAGCTATCAAAATCAGACACAACATTGGTTGCGCTGGTGGGATCGCGAGGGAAATTTGCTGCTGACGGGAAGTGAGCGAGCTAGACTGGAGAGCCTCCACGCCGAAAAGGAACGAGAGCGGGCTGAAGCCGAGACTCAACGCGCCGATGCTGAGACTCAACGCGCCGATGCTGAGACTCAACGCGCCGATGCTGAACGAGAACAAAAAGAGCGATTGGCGGCTTATTTGCGATCGCAGGGCATCGATCCGGAGCTCATTTGAGCCTTGGCTGTTGCTCCATTTTTTGAGGATAGGAATAGGGAGCGATCGAACATTCGAGACTCTTCCTCGCTAAATAATGCCAAAACAAGGAGCGATCGTCAATTATTTATGAACGCTAAACCAGTTGTTTCAATTAAAAATCTCAATCATTCCTTCGGCGAAGGACAACTTCAGAAGCAGACATTATTTGACATCAATCTCGAAATTGATCCGGGCGAAATTGTGCTAATGACTGGGCCTTCTGGGTCTGGCAAAACCACATTGTTAACCTTGATTGGAGGTTTGCGATCGATCCAAGAAGGTAGCTTGAAAATTCTTGACCAAGAATTGCGCGGAACTAAGAAAAATAAATTAGTAGAAGTCCGCCGCGACATCGGCTATATTTTCCAAGCTCATAATTTGCTGAAATGTTTAACAGCGCGGCAAAATGTGCAAATGTCTCTGGAACTGCACAACCATCTTTCTGAGCAAGAAACTAATGATAAAATAGAGGGAATGTTGGAAGCTGTAGGGTTGGGTGACAGAATGGATTATTACCCGGACAGTCTTTCTGGCGGACAGAAACAAAGAGTTGCGATCGCCCGCGCGTTAGTCAGTCAGCCAAAATTGGTATTAGCAGACGAGCCCACAGCAGCCCTAGACAGCAAATCAGGTCGAGATGTGGTAGAAATCATGCGAGGTTTAGCCACATTACAGCACTGTACCATTTTGCTTGTCACCCACGACAACCGCATTTTAGATATAGCCGATCGCATTATTCACATGGAAGACGGCCACCTCGCACAAGACACAGCCACAACCGCCACAACCAGCGTTCTTTCCGGCAAATAACGTTAATTAACATCAACTTATTTGCGGGAACTAGGGCGCTTCACCCCTGTCTTTGTAGAACTCTTAGATGAACTTTTACCGGGCATCTTTGTCGTACCTTTCGTTACTTTTGAACCCTTAACAGCGGCCAACGCACTATCATTTTCATTCCCTGGTCTGCCCGCGGCCGCTCTAGTAGTCCTAAAGGTGACATTCACCCCTTCATTTGACTGTTCCAGCACCAACATCGGCGTTGGCTTTGCTTTTTGATCCCACTCAATGTGAACGATGCGACCTTGAATTGTCGGCTGCCAACTGTCGTGATCGTCGGAAGGACTAAGGTAAGTTTCCAAACAGTCAATAATTTGATTAATTGTTGCCGATGTTGCCTGAGTCGGCAGTTTCATCAGCTTAATTTGAATCCGAAACAGCACTCGCTTTTCTATTTTTACTGCCGGATCGCCAGTTTCGTATTCGATATCAAACATCGAATCCACTTGTCTGCCACTGCCCGCATTCCCACTTTTGTCTCCTACACTACTCTGAGTCGGACGCAGGGCAATACTAATTTTATCTTTGACTTTTACTTTAATTTGGTTCACAATGGCAAAGTGAAAAACTTCTTCCGCCATCCGCATTCTCAGGTAGTCTAAATTAAAGTCTCGCGAGTGGATGAGGTCGGGATTTTTCTCCATCTTTGACAGAGTTTCCAGAGCCATCTTGTATTTTTTCTGGAGTTCTCGATTTCTGAATTCCTCAAAGTTTAGTTTCTTGCTCAAACTGTCCATTTTTAGCTTGCTAAACACAGCTAAACCGACAAGCAATAACAACAGTAATCCCGACGCTCCCATCAAGATTTGATCTGAGGCTAAACCGGAATGTTTAGCCTGTTTGGGTTTGGGAGAGGCTACTGCCAACCTTGGTTCTACAAGGATGATTTGGGTTGACATGGGCTTTTAAAGGGTAAATTTTGACGCTATATTTATACAGGACTCCAGAGTAGAGCTGGCAGTGCAACTCGATCGACCAACATTGACATCATTCCACCACCATCTTGATACAACTGGATTTCTGCAACTCGAAGACGCACCCTCTAATTAATACTCGATCTTTAACTGCAAGCAAGTTCCCGAAATATCGGAAAATCCCGCGCTGGCACTGGCAAAAAGAAATGGTGAATTGTCTGTGATAGATTATACCAATATAAGTCAAAAAAATGTTGGTTCGGCGAGCTCCGTTTCTAGGCAAAAGAACAGTAGATACACATAAACTAATAGTAACTCTGCGATCGATCGCAAAAAACACTTCTCTCCGAACAACCCATCACCCGGACGATCGAGGGGCGGACTCTCGCTGGGGTGCTAATTGCTACTGTTCGATCGCTCCCGCCCTGCCAGTCCACCGGGCGGCTGGCTGTGAGAGTCGAACTCTCTTTGCGATCGAACAACGTGTCCTTAGCTAAGATTACAGCTAATACCACCAATATTCGATCGTGACCTACGAACCCCTCCACCACAAATATCGCCCTCAGACATTTGCCGAATTAGTCGGTCAAGAGGCGATCGCCCAAACCCTAACCAGCGCCATCCTGCAACAGCGCATAGCACCAGCATATCTATTTACCGGCCCCAGAGGCACCGGCAAAACCTCCAGCGCCAGAATTTTCGCCAAATCCCTCAACTGTATTTCTACCGGCGTTCCCACCCCAACACCCTGCGGCAAATGCAACGTTTGCCAAGAAATTGCCAGAGGTTCCACCCTAGATGTCATCGAAATCGACGCGGCCAGCAACACCGGAGTAGACAACATCCGGGACTTGATCGAACGAGCGCAATTTGCCCCCGTACAGTGTCGCTATAAAGTATATGTAATCGACGAAGTTCATATGCTCAGCAACCAGGCATTTAATGCCTTATTAAAAACCTTAGAAGAACCACCAGATCGCGTCGTATTCGTCCTCGCCACAACCGACCCTCAAAGAGTCTTACCAACCATCATCTCACGCTGCCAAAAATTCGACTTCCGCCGGATTCCCCTCGACTCAATGACCGCCCACTTGCACAAAATTGCCCAATTAGAAAACATCAACATTGCCAGCGATGCAATACAAATGGTTGGTCAAATTGCTCAAGGAGGACTGCGAGACGCCGAAAGCTTGCTAGACCAACTCAGCTTATTTCCCGGTCAAATAACAGTAGAAAAAGTTTGGGATTTAGTCGGCGCAGTCCCCGAAAACGACTTAATGGAACTGCTGCAAGCGATCGCAAACGATGACTCTACAGCATTAATAGACATGACCCGTCACCTAATGGATCGTGGCAGGGAACCGCTAATCGTGCTGCAAAGTCTCGCCAGCTTTTACCGAGATTTGCTCATAGCCAAAGCAGCACCAAAACGCTCAGATTTAGTCGCTTTAACAGCCGCGACTTGGGAAAAACTATGCAATTTTGCCCGCAATTGGGATGCCGAGTTAATTTTAGCAGGTCAAAAACACTTGCAAACCCACGAAGTGCAAATTAAAAACACCACTCAGCCGCGATTGTGGCTGGAAGTGACCCTGTTGGGATTATTGCCCTCAGCCATTAGAACTCAGCCACAACCAACAGCCGAACCAGGTAGAAATATTGCTCAATCCCAAATTCACCCCCCCCAACCCCCCCTTGCTAAGGGGGGGAGTTCCACAACTGATATCGAACAGCCTCCGGCAGCCAAACCTCAAAATCAACATCCAACTTCGCAACCTATTGCCGATCGCACAGAAAGCACACCTGCCGCACCGATTTCCGCACCTATACCAACTGCTGAAACGAATCCAACAAATTATTCACCAACTAATTCAGGTAGCGAAATTGATTTAGATAGAGTGTGGGAACAGGTACTTGATCGCGTGCGACCCAACGGGACTCAATCGCTACTCCGCCAACACGGACAGCTAGTAATTTTTAGCAATGATAGTGCTTATGTTAAGATTAGTTCCCAGCCGTTGCTCAAGATGGTTAAAGACAAAGTAGCTAATCTTGAAGAAGCTTTTGTGCAAGTTTTCAACCGTCAAGTCACAGTAAAAGTGGGAGTGACAAATCCCGCTGAAATTAATAGTTCCCGCGATTTACCAAATTCTCACGGACTTGTTGCCGAAAATCCTAGAAATTCTGCTTCTGTTATTGATGCGAATCAACACTTGCAGAACTCGGCGGCTTATGAGATTTCCGATGATTTTTTGGGGAACGGAGCAACAGAGCAAACAACATCCTGGACGCCTGAAAATACCGCCACCAAGCTACCAAATGTTTCTGAACCGCTGCGGCAGACAAACATTTCTACAGACTCTCAGAATAAGTTAAATACTCAAGCTGTAGCGGTGCGGGCTGATGCTCAATCTGTCGCGAATACGAGTAAACAATGGGCTGAGATGTTTGAGGGACAAGTAGTCGATTTGTCGGATGATTTAGAAATTTGGGAGTCGGAAACTTTTAGATTGGAATCTGAACCGGATTTTCCTGAGTTATCTGCTGAGGTTGATGGGGATGATTTTATGGGTTGGTAAATTTCTACTGGGGCGGCAGCGAAATGTGCAAGATTTCGCCAATCGCCGACAATCCCGCCCTAGTGTAAACTCGAAATTCCTCCTCCTGTAGCGTCATCAAAAAAGCCACCTCAACACCCGCATCAAAAGCCTCTCGCAACAACCGCGCCGTCAAAGCCCCTGCGACACCCCGCCGCCGAAAAGAAGGGCGCACACCAATTCCCGCGATTTCCGTCGTTTGATTTTGCGGGGGCGTGCAGACTCCAGCGCCAGCAGGTTCGCCCGTTGCTGCGACGCGGGCGAGTACCGCAATGCCACCCGCCGCCAGACTTTGCCGAAGACTGTCAACATCTTCAGCGGTGGGTGCAGCCTCTCCGTAAGCCTCATTTTGTGCAGCCACAGTACCCAAAAGTTCGTCATCGGAAACTGGCAGAATTAGCTCGATTTCGGGCGGAATGGGAAGCATTTTCTCCGAGCCCGGAGTGCAAATCATCAGCGGTAAGCGTCCCTCAACGGTGAAACCGGCGGATATCAGGGCTTCTTCGACAGCGGGCGCTAGTTTCGTGAAATATTCCAAACGTGGCTGTCGCCCACGCCCAGAGTATGCAGCGATTAGCGCGTTGACATCGGCGAGGGAGGGTGCGGCACCGTCTTCGGGAATCGCATAGTTGAGATAAGGGTTGGCGCTGTGGGGGCTGAAGGTAGCGAGGAAGGGCCCGATGCGCTCGGTGTCGCGCTGCTGGCTGGCGGCAAAGCGCAGGTATGCTTGAATGCGAGATTCCATTGATTTCTGGCAAAAATAATTAAGACGGGCAGGATTCCCATCGCACAAAAACTTTTTTTCTTGTGGAATGTGCATCTTGCCCGTCCGAAAATTTGATGATCAGGACTTTTACAATTTTGTATGGTAAAATTGCTATCCTGAAAACCGATGCTTTTAGGCAGATTCTGGTTTTGGTAGCGAAGACGGAAGGACTAACAATTCGGCAGTCGATCGCTTCTCGACCATTTCCTTAGTAATCGTACACCGCGTCACATCCTTGCGCGACGGCAACTCGTACATCACATCCAACATCAACTCTTCGACAATTCCCCGCAGCGCCCGCGCTCCAGTTTTGCGACGGTAGGCTTCCTGGGCGATCGCCCGAATTGCATCCGACTCAAAATCCAACTGCACACTATCCATCTTTAGCAGCTTTTGGTACTGCTTCACCAAAGCATTGCGCGGCTCAGTCAAAATCGCCATCAGCGTCGCCTCATCCAGCGGATCTAAAACCGCAGCCACCGGCACCCGCCCGATAAACTCTGGAATCATCCCATATTTTACCAAATCGTCTGGTTCCAGTTGCCTGAGGACATCGGCGGCCCGCTTTTCCTTCGGCACAGCTTCTCCCGGCTGAATAAAACCCATTGACTTTTTACCAGTTCTCTGCTCGATCACTTTGTCCAGGCCGACAAAAGCGCCCCCGCAAATAAACATGATATTGCTGGTATCAATTTGGATGCAGTCTTGATAGGGATGCTTGCGGCCGCCTTGGGGTGGTACATTGGCGATCGTCCCCTCAAGCATTTTCAGTAGCGCCTGCTGCACCCCTTCTCCAGAGACATCCCGCGTAATCGAAGGATTTTCGCTTTTCCGGGCAATTTTGTCAATTTCATCAATATAAATAATTCCGCGCTGCGCCTCTTCCACATCCATATCTGCCACTTGCAGCAGTCGCAGCAAAATATTTTCCACATCTTCCCCGACATAGCCCGCTTCCGTCAGAGTCGTCGCGTCAGCCACCGCAAACGGCACGTCCAACATATCCGCCAAAGTCTGAGCGAGCAGCGTTTTACCGCAGCCCGTCGGCCCGATTAACAAAATATTCGATTTTTGCAGTTCTACTTCTTCTGGTGGGTGCTTGCCGCTATTTTTGGCATGGATAAAGCTGAGGCGCTTGTAGTGGTTGTAAACCGCCACCGAGAGGACTTTTTTCGCCTCTTCTTGACCGATCGCATTTTCGTCGAGATAATTTTTAATTTCCCTCGGCTTGGGAATTTGGCTCATCGAGATACTTTTGCCCGAGGTAGCGCGGCGCTTTTGAGTAGTTTCCTGTTTCGGAACCGCCGCCGCCGCGGGCACAGCACTGGAATCAAACAACTCCTCATCTAAAATTTCATTGCACAAGTCAACGCATTCGTCGCAGATATAGACCCCTGGGCCTGCGATTAACTTGCGAACTTGCTCTTGAGACTTGCCACAAAACGAACATTTTAGATGGGAGTCGTACTTAGACATAACAGCCTCTTATTTCAGTGCAGTGACGTTTTCTCCCGCAGCCGGAAGGTTTTCTTTTTCGATCACTCGATCGACCAAACCGTAATCTTTGGCTTCTTCGGCGGACATAAAAAAGTCGCGCTCTGTATCAGCCTCTAATTTGTCGATCGGTTGACCTGTGTGATGCCCTAGCAGTTCATTCAGCTTACGCTTATGATACAGGATTTCCTTGGCTTGAATCTCAATATCAACTGCTTGACCTTGAGCGCCTCCGAGCGGTTGGTGGATCATAATCCGCGAACTCGGAAGAGACATCCGCTTCCCGTGAGCTCCTGCTGTTAGCAGAAATGCGCCCATACTCGCTGCTAAACCGTAACAAATCGTCACCACATCTGGTCGAATTTGCTGCATCGTATCATAAATTGCCATGCCTGCTGTCACCGAGCCACCGGGGGAATTGATGTACATTTGGACATCTTTTTCTGGATCTTCGGCATCTAAATACAATAGCTGAGCTACGATCGAGTCAGCCACTTCGTCGGTGACGGGAGTTCCTAAAAACACGATTCTATCCCGCAGCAAGCGCGAGTAAATGTCAAATGCCCGCTCGCCCATCCCCGACTGTTCTAGTACCATCGGCACTACATTGCTGGGACTAGAGCTGACATCAAAATCGTTATAGCTCGTAATTAGGTAATTGGAAGATTGAGATACAACCATAAGACACCAGTCAAGGATTATAGACAATTTGCTGCTGTTGAAAGCTTTAAATTAAGCTGCCAGCTTCTAACTATTATGCCTTGTCTTAACCCAGATGGGGGGGAATGGGAGTGAATGGGTGCGTGAGATTGCTTTCTAACTTGCAAAGCTGGCGTGACTCGCCGCGCTCTGAGGGTAAATAAGTTAAAACACTTACTTACAAATTATCGCTTCTTGGTTCTGGGGGGTTGATTTCTGGGCAGACTAGACTAATCCCAACAAATTTGTTCGGCGCTTGCAGTCAGCATAAGGTGCGCAGTGCGCACCCTACACTTGTAGTTTTTGGTAGCCAACCTCTAGTTTTACTCTTCGCCTACAACTTCCACGTCGATAGTGCTCGTGGCTGCTTCTTCAGAAATTTCAGCGTCCTCTTCTGCTTCTTCTGCTTTGGGAGTCAGAGAGCCTTCAGGTACGAGTTCAATTGTCCCTTTTTCCTCCAACCATTTCAGAGTTTTTTGTTTGAGCAAGTCTTCTCCTACAAATTCCCGCAACTTTTCAGGGTCAAAATTTCCTTTAGGAAACTGCTTTCTGACTTTTGCCACTTCTGCTGCTACTTCTGCTGGTTCAACAGATAAGGATTCCAGCTTAGCTACTTCTGCCAGAGCTAGAGTTTGTTTGAGCCTCTCTAATGCTTCGGGACGAGAGCGTTCCCGCATCGGCCCCATATTTTCTTCGGTAAACAGTTGGTTGATATCTATGCCATAATTTTTCAATTGCATGGCTTGTTGGTTCAGCAAATAATCGATTTCGCGATCGAGCATTGTTTGGGGAACTTCTACCTCTATTAGCTGCACCAGTGCTGCTGATATAGCTTTTTCCTTATTAGCTGATAGCTTGTTTTCTTGCTCTGTTTTAAACCGAGTTTCCAGGGATTCGCGCAGTTCGGCTAAAGTTTCAAATTCGCTAACTTCTTGGGCGAAGTCGTCGTCCAACTCCGGCAATTCCTTTTCCTTAATTTCTTTCAGAGTAATTGTAAAGACTGCTGGTTTTCCAGCCAATTCTTCACTGCTATACTCATCAGGGAACTGGACAGAAACTTCTCTAGTTTCTCCCGAATTCATCCCAATCATGCCTTGGATGAAGCCCGGTACAAACTGATTTTCCGACAATTCTACTTGAAAGTCTTCGGCATCGCCGCCGGGAATTTCTGCGGGAGTTTCGCCTTCGGGTGCTTCGGCAAATTTACCGGAAAAATCAACCAAAGCCACGTCTCCCAACTGAGCGGGCCGGCCTTCTACGGGGATTAAAGTCGCTTTGTCCGATCGATATTTTGCCAGTACCTCATCCACCTGAGCTTCATCATACTTAACTTCTTCTGCTTGAAGCTGCAAGCCGGTGTACTGCCCCATTTTCACTTCTGGTTCTACATCAACCTTAGCCGAAAAAGTCAGAGGCTGTTCTGGATCGAACTTTTCTAGCAACTCTTCAAATTCGGTGCGCAGTTCAAAACTGCCAATTGCCGGAATTTTTTCTTGTTCGAGAGCTTTTTGCAGGGAATCATTAATCAAATTTTCCAAAGCCGTCGCCTTCAAGCGAGTCTGGCCTAGGCGCTGTAGCAAAATTTGGCGGGGAACTTTGCCTTTGCGGAACCCAGGAATATTGACCTCGCGAGCGAATTGTTTAATTACCTGCTCGTAAGCTTGTTTTGACTTTTCTGATGGGACTTCGATTTCCAGACCAATTTGACTGGCTGGAAGTTTTTCCTGGGTTACTTTCATCGGCTTTTTTTGGGATATTTAACAATAGTGATAAAATACATACAAATCTAACTTTGCCTGCATTTTATTTTTGTACGCTTTGACTTGTAACGGCACAACTACAATCACCTCTACTGGATCAGAGTGTAAGTCATAACCAGCTACTTTTTGGGATCTTGCCAAATAGTTCTAGTTTGAGGATACTGGCTTTTGCTGCTAATAATGTGGAGGTTAAGTCCACCAATTGCCGATGCACCATAGCATATATCGCCGCCTGATGTCAATGTTTTTGGCTGCGTGGCCAGTCAAAGTCAATGGATGCGTCTGCTAAAGTGGAGATATATCAGCAGCTAACCGGATGCGGATTAGGCGCGGGCGATTTTCTTCGTTGATGAGCCTCCCGTAGGCGCGGGCTTTCATAAGAGATCGCTTCGCTAACGCTAACGGCAAAAGATGCTAAACTAGGATTGGTGGCGATCGACCGCTGTGGCTAACTGCACCCTTGCCATCTGCATCGCGCCCCGATGTCGCATAAGATTAATTGAGTTTGATATTTAGTATTGCGGTTATTTAAATTTTAGATTTCGATGTTTAGACTTTAATTTTTGGAGGAAACTAATTTGTCTCAATCCTATCGAGTTGCCATTTTAGGAGCTACCGGCGCAGTCGGTGCCGAGTTGCTAGAACTATTGCACAGCCGGAGTTTTCCGATTTCTAACTTGAAGCTGCTGGCTTCGGAACGTTCAGCAGGTACAAAATTGCCTTTCGGCGACGAGATGCTGCCAGTTGAAGCAGTGTCCGAGCGATCGTTCGATAATGTAGATCTAGTGCTAGCCTCAGCCGGCGGCTCTACTTCTAAATTCTGGGCTCCGAAAGCGGTGGCCGCCGGGGCCGTGGTAATCGACAATTCCAGCGCTTTCCGCATGGATGCGACCGTACCGCTAGTGGTTCCCGAAGTCAATCCCCAAGCGGCGGCAGCTCACCGAGGTATCATTGCTAATCCCAACTGCACGACGATTTTGATGGCAGTTGCCGTTTGGCCTCTGCACAAAGTTAAACCAGTCAAGCGCATAGTTGTAGCGACTTACCAGTCTGCCAGCGGCGCGGGCGCAAGGGCTATGGAGGAAATGAAAGATCAAGCTAGAGCAATTTTGGCAGGGGAAATTCCCAAAACCGAGATTTTTCCCTACCCCTTGGCTTTTAACTTGTTTCCGCACAATACACCGATTAACGATTTGGGGTATTGTGAGGAAGAGATGAAAATGGTGAACGAAACTCGGAAGATTTTTGGTACGGACGAGATGAGAATTAGTGCGACTTGCGTGCGGGTTCCCGTACTCCGCGCCCATTCCGAGGCGATTAACCTGGAGTTTGCAGAGCCTTTTAGCCCGATCGACGCTAGGGAAATCTTAAAACAGGCGATCGGCGTTAAGCTGGTAGAAGACTGGCAAGCTAATTATTTCCCGATGCCCGCCGAGGCTAGCGGTAAGGATGAAGTGCTAGTCGGCAGGATTCGCCAAGATATTTCTCACCCCTGCGGGTTGGAGATTTGGCTGTGCGGCGATCAAATTCGCAAAGGGGCGGCTTTAAATGCGGTGCAGATAGCCGAGTTGCTCGCAGACAAAGATTTGCTGCGAATCCCAGCGCAGGCGGCTTCTATTTAGCGGGAAGCTGGCAATACGGTAATTGAAATGAAGATTTTAGATAAACCTTTCATCTGAAATCAAAAATTTAAAATCAAAAATCAACAGTCTAAAATCGGAGAAAGTGTGGTAAAGTTTGGACGGGTTCTGACTGCAATGATTACGCCGTTTAAAGAAGACGGCAGTGTTAACTATGCGGTAGCAGAACAATTGGCAGTTCATTTAGCCGATCGCGGTACGGATAGCTTGGTAGTGTGCGGAACTACGGGCGAATCTCCCACTATGAGCTGGGATGAAGAGTACCAATTATTTCAGGTGGTACAAAAGGCAGTTGCCGGTAAAGCTTTGGTAATCGCAGGAGCCGGATCGAATTCGACCTCAGAAGCAATCGAAGCTACGCAAAAAGCAGCTAAACTAGGGTTAGACGGCTGTTTGCAGGTGGTTCCTTATTACAACAAGCCACCGCAAGAAGGTTTGTACAATCATTTTCGGGCGATCGCGCAATCTGCTCCAGAATTGCCTATAATGTTATATAACATCCCCGGTCGCACAGGCCAAAATATGTTGCCGGAGACAGTAGCTCGATTGGCAGAAATCCCCAACATTGTGGCAGTCAAAGAAGCAAGTGGCAACCTAGATCAAGCAAGTCAAATTCGGTGCTTGACATCACCTGAATTTGCGATCTATTCTGGAGATGATTCCCTAACTTTGCCCATGTTGGCGGTAGGAGGATCTGGTGTAGTTAGCGTAGCCAGCCATCTGGTAGGAGAGCAACTGCAACAGATGATCAAAGCTTTCGAGGCCGGTCAAGTTCAAGTCGCTACCCAGATTCACTTGCAACTTTTTGACCTGTTTAAAGCTCTTTTTCTCACCACAAATCCCATTCCCGTTAAGGCAGCTCTTAAACTTCAAGGCTGGGATGTAGGTTCCACCCGTCCGCCCCTGTGCGCTCCGCCCGTTGAGGTAACTCAAAAGTTAAAGGACGTACTGAGTCAGCTAGCCACAGTATCTGCTAGCTAGATAGGCGAGAACGAGTTTTCAGACAACTGAATATTGGTTGTAATGAGTCATTAGTCATTAATCATCAGTCATCAGTCATTAACTGTTAGTAATTACCTAATGGTGATAGACCAAAGACTGAAGATTAAGGACTGAAGGCAAAAGACAACTGACTGTACGGGTATAGAAAAACCCGCCGGGGAGTTTTCCATAAATATTTGGAAAATAATCGCCCTACGAACGAAAGACGAAAGACGAAAGACAACAGACAAATAACAAAAACAACTAACAAAGGATACGCATGATCAAAAATACAACTGCACAAGTTCTAAAAGTTATTCCCCTCGGCGGGCTGCACGAAATCGGCAAAAACACTTGTGTGTTCGAGTACGGCGACGAAATAATTCTTTTAGATGCAGGTTTAGCTTTCCCCACAGATGGAATGCACGGTGTAAATATTGTCCTCCCAGACATGACTTACCTGCGGGAAAACAGCCACAAAATTCAAGGTATGATAGTGACTCACGGTCACGAAGACCACATCGGTGGCATCCCTTACCACCTCAAGCAATTTGAAATTCCAGTCATCTACGGCCCGCGTTTGGCGATGGCCTTGCTCGCTGGAAAATTGGAAGAAGCCGGAGTATCTCACCGCACTGAATTGAGAACAGTTCGACCACGGGATATGGTCAGAATTGGTAAGCATTTCTTAGTCGAATACATCCGCAACACTCACTCGATGGCCGACAGTTTCACTGTGGCAATTCACACTCCCGTCGGAATTATTATTCACACTGGAGACTTTAAAATTGACCACACTCCTGTAGACGGCGAGCATTTTGATTTGCAAAAGCTGGCTGAGTACGGCGAAAGAGGCGTGCTGTGTTTGATCAGCGATTCTACTAACTCGGAAGTTCCTGGTTTTACCGCTTCAGAACGTTCTGTCGCTCCGAATTTAGACAGAATTATCGCTCAAGCAACGGGACGGGTACTGCTGACGACTTTTGCTTCGTCGGTACACCGATTGCAAATTGTTTTGGACTTGGCTAAGAAAAACAATCGGTATGTCGGAGTGGTTGGCCGCTCGATGCTGAACGTCATCGCTCACTGTCGCAATCTTGGCTACATCAAATGCGAAGATAGTATTTTCAAACCGCTGAAAGAAATCCGCAATTTGCCCGAAGACAAGGTTTTGATTTTGACTACGGGTTCGCAAGGTGAACCGATGGCGGCGATGACTCGGATTGCTAACGGCGAACATCACGAACTGAAAATCAGAAAAGGTGATACAGTCATTTTCTCGGCTAATCCGATTCCGGGAAATACGATCGCAGTGGTAAATACGATCGACAAACTGATGATGCTGGGTGCAAACGTGGTTTACGGCCGCGACAAAGGCATTCACGTTTCCGGGCACGGCTGTCAGGAAGACCAAAAGTTAATGATTAACATGACTCGTCCCAAGTTCTTCTTGCCGGTACACGGGGAACATCGGATGCTGGTTCAGCACTCCAAGACGGCTCAAAGCATGGGCATTCCCGCGAGCAATATGGTGATTATTGACAACGGCGATGTCGTAGAATTAACTGAAAATTCGATGCGACTTGGTACTAAAGTACCTTCAGGAATTGAATTGGTAGACTCTTCTCGATCGGGCGTAGTGAAGGCAAACGTCCTCAAAGAACGTCAACAGTTGGCTGGAGATGGCGCGGTGACAGTAGCTGCGGCGTTAAATGCAGAAGGTAAGTTAGTTGCTACGCCGCAAATACACTTGAAAGGTGTAGTCACATCAGCCGATCGCGAACTGCTACAACAATCGATCACACAAACGATTGAGACTATTTTAGGCGATCGTTGGTCAGAATTTGTCAGACCTTCAACAACTGCCGAATCAGGAGTTGATGTGGACTGGGTTGGAGTGCAAACGCAAATAGAACGGGCAATTCAGCGGGTACTGCGTCGGGAACTTCAAAGCAATCCCATGCTAGTATTCCTGATGCAAATTCCCGAAGGAGCATTATTTGTCCAATGGGAAAAAGCAGCAGTAGCTCCAGGTTCTTTAGAAGCACCCAAGCTATTAGGCCCATCATCGCCATCATCGAAATCAGCACCAGAGGCAGCGCCAGCGCCTGTTCCTGCTAATGCAGTAACCGGTCGTCGTCGCCCCCGGACAGCAGCAAAAGTTGCTTCCGTAGTTTCCTAGAATTAACAATTCCTGGCCAAGCCAGGGATTTGTTTCTCAACCGCAGATGAACGCAAATAAACGCAGATAGTAATTAATTAATTCTATCTGCGTTCATCTTTGTTTATCGGCCACCATCTGCGGTTGCAAAATTAATCAACCACCAGCAACTGCTGGAACAATACTAACTTCATCACCATCTTGGAGTGCTGTTCCTGTCCCATCCAAAAAGCGGATATCTTCGCTGTTGACGTAGAAGTTCAGGAATCTGCGGGGTTCTCCCTTTTCATCGCACAGGCTTTTTTTGATGCCGGGACAATTTGTTTCCAGGGATTCAATCAGTTCGGAAATATTGCCGCCGCCGCATTCGATGGTGGCTTGATTGTTGGTAAATTTTTGCAGGGGAGTGGGAATTAAAACTTTGACGGTCATTTTTTAGTCCTTAGTCAGTAGTCAGTAGTCAGTAGTCCGTTGTCCTTAGTCAGTAGTCCTTGGTCAGTTGTCCTTAGTCAGTAGTCCTTAGTCAGTAGTCCTTAGTCAGTTGTCAGTTTTCGGTTGTTAGCAGTCAGTTGTCATCACTCAAGAGCTTAACAACTAATGACCAATGACTAATGACTAATGACTAATGACTAATGACCAATGACTAAGGACTAATAATTAAACCGAAGCTTGTTGCCATTCTAAGCGTTCGAGGGTGCGGGCGCGTTCTAGGGCGCGCTCGAAGGCTTCGAGTTTGGGTTCGAGGGTGATGGGTTCGCCGATGTAGCCTTGGACGGCTTCCTGAGTCTTCAAGCCGTTGCCGGTGATGTAGGCGACGGTGGTTTCGTCGGGATTGATTTTACCTGCTTCTACGAGTTTCTTCAAGACTGCGATCGTGGTGCCGCCTGCGGTTTCTGTGAAGATGCCTTCAGTTTCTGCTAGTAGTTTCATGCCTTCGATGATTTCGGTGTCGCTGACGGATTCGATGTTGCCGTTGGTTTTGCGGGCGACTTCCAAGGCGTACATACCGTCTGCTGGATTGCCGATCGCGATCGATTTAGCAATTGTATTCGGTTTGACTGGTGTTACGAAATCGCGACCTTCGCGGAATGCTTGGGCGATGGGGGAACAACCGTCAGCTTGAGCACCGCTGAACCGGACTTTCTTGTCATCAACTAAACCGACTTCGATGAATTCATTAAAGCCTTTGTAGATTTTTGTGAACAAAGAGCCGGAAGCGAGGGGGGCGACGATGTGATCGGGCAATTGCCAGCCTAGTTGTTCAGCAACTTCGTAGCCGAGGGTTTTCGAGCCTTCGGAATAGTAGGGACGCAAGTTGATGTTGACAAATCCCCAGCCGTGTGTATTGGCGACTTCGCAACAGAGGCGGTTAACTTGGTCGTAGTTGCCGTGAACTGACATGACAGTTGGATTGTAAATCAGAGTTCCGAGGACTTTACCAGCTTCTAAGTCGGAGGGGATGAAGACTACGCAGTCGAGACCGGCGTGGGCGGCGATCGCAGCGGTGGAGTTAGCTAAGTTGCCAGTGCTGGCACAGGATACCGTTGTGAAACCCAATTCTCTCGCTCTACTGAGGGCGACTGACACCACTCTGTCTTTAAAGCTAAGAGTGGGCATATTGACGGCATCGTTTTTGATGTAAAGATTTTTTAGACCGAGGCGGCGCGCCAAGCGGTGGGATTTTACTAAAGGAGTCATCCCCGTGCCAACATCGATGACGTTATCTGTAGCGACTGGTAAGAATGCGCGGTAGCGCCAAATCGAGTTAGGGCCGGCTTCGATGGTTTGGCGAGTAACTGTGCGGCGGATTGCTTCGTAGTCGTACTTGACCTCAAGCGGGCCAAAACAGCAATCGCAGACGTGCTTGGCTTGGAGTTCGTACTCTTCGCCGCATTCTTTACATTTGAGGGCTGTGAAGGTGGCTGCTGTGGATTGTGTTCTGGTGGCCTGGGTCATAGCTCAACTCTCTAGTTTTGCGATGTTTTCTAATTCTTAAGGACACATTAGCACGGTGGATTTACCCCGTCAACCATACCCGACTTTTTTAGTCGGGATTGATTTTGCAGCAGTATTTTGTCCGAAACGGCAGGTAGTTGGATAGTCCTCAATTTCTTTCTGAGAGACGTTTCTAGGCTCTGCAGAACAGTGTTGGTTCAGAGGGAAAATTTCTTGTTTAACCGAACTCAAGAATGATTTGCCGAAAAAACTATTTCAAAACTTTATAAAGTTTTTTTGCTGGGTGACTCAAAACGACAAACTACAGGGTTGAGGCGCGGGGGCCGAGAAACCGGGTTTCTACGAGATTTTGAGGTTGATTCACGAGAATATAGGAAGAAACCCGGTTTCTGAATCTTACGGCGGGGGCCGAGAAACCGGGTTTCTACGAGATTTTGGGTTGATTCACGAGAATATAGGAAGAAACCCGGTTTCTGGAGGTCAGCGCGTCTACGAAATTTGGGGTTTACTAACGAGAATACAGGCTTCCCCCTCTCCCCCTCTCCCCCTCTCCCCCTCTCCCCCTCTGCTTACCCACCGCTGACGGGGGGGATGAGTACAACTTCGTCGCCGTCTTGGAGGATGGTGTCGGGGGAGACGAATTCTAGGTTGAGGCCGAAGCGGGTGCGCGTGCGCCACTGTTCTAATTGAGGATATTGGGCGATCGAGCTTTCGAGCACTTCAGATACTGGGGTTTCGGGAGGAAATTCTAGTGTAAGTTCTGAAACGCCGTAGGCTTCACTGAAGGCGGCGAATAGTTTAACGGTGATGGTAATCGAAGAGTTAGACACGGCTGTTTTGTGCGATCGACAGTTGGGCAATTATTAACTAAACCATATAATTAATTGAGAATTACGCGCGCCGAGGCTTAGAATTGAAAGCGGCAATCTCTAGTTGAGTTTGGCGCGATCGGGTAAAACGTAACTAGAGATTGCAGTAGAAAGTCCGAACAGCATTTTATTTATAGCGATCGATCTCACCAACCAGGCTTCATAAGTAGTTGTCATTCACTTAGATGCAGATAGCGAAGGTCTAGTTGGCTGCTGTTTAGGCTACTGCCAAACTATTTTTTCAGGATACGGTATAGATACTTTCCCGTAATTGTGGGAGAGTACAATGATCGCACAAAATTTAGTGAGCAACAACGCAGATAACGCCCAGCTAACCTGCTGCTGCCCGACTAAAAATCTGGTCGTCAAGTCCATCTGGGAATTCCCGAAGCTTTGCCCCGATACGCAAACGTGCCGTTCGATCTAAAAATAATAGTCAAGTTAACGCGATCGAGATATTTATGGCAAATAACGATTTTAAAGTGCTGCAAATTATTGAAGCTAAAGGCTGGTATGCCTTTGGGAGTACGAAGCAAAGCCAGCACATTGAGAGGTGGGTAAGACCTGTGGTGTGTTGGGTTTTAATAGAAGACAAAAAAAAGCGGCGGATTGTGACTGCTACCGCTAGCTATCAGATCCAGATTGACGACAAAGAAGTCGAGTTTTTTGCCCACGAAAGCGAAATTCAAGATATCGAGAGTCTCCCGAAGTCTGTCTCTGTCTCGGAATTTCTGAAAACAGAAGATTGAGAGAAGAGCCAGAAGGAGAGCGTTTAACAAGTTATTAATTTTTTCTTAGTAATTCCTTAAACTTGCTGCCGGATTCTATTTCAATTGCAGGCAGAACCTCCCTAATTGAGGAGAGGGGCAGATGGGGAGAGAGGAGAATGTATACTTTTGTCTTGCTTTCTGCATCTCTAGCCGCAAGTCTTCCAACCCCAAAAAATAAAGAAGCCGGAAGATTGCGGGCAATGCCAACACGCTTCCGACCTTTGCTAAATAACAGGGTATGCATATGTTTCTAAAGTATGGCAGGGAAGCCTTCTAGATATCAAGAGGACTATTGCAATCACCCACAGAAATTTATTAAACTTGGTGGCGGATGCTTTTTCAATTCGAGGAGAAACCACTCTAATTCAAGAGAGGGGAGTTGAGAAGATAGGGAGAATTTATACTTTTGCCTTGCCTTCTGCATCAGAATGCCGAAGGTCTAAAGTAGCAAAAAAAATAAAGAGGCCGGAAGATTGCAGGCAATGCCAACACGCTTCCGACCTTGCTGAATAACAGGGTATGCATATGTTTTTAAAGTATGGCAGCCAGGTCTTCTAGATATCAAGAGGACTATTGCAATAACCCACTTTTGCTTTCAGGTTGTGTTTGCAAGGTTCATACCATTTTAGACTGAAAATTTGAATATTGAGAGCGGCTGATGGTTACAGGTTAAGGATTATAGCTGTTTTTGTGTAGCGGGTGCTACAAAAAATGGGCGCTTGCCGATCGTAAGCGAAGCAGGCCGAAGGTATCGCCCATTCTTCCCTAATTATTTGCCGCTACAAAATCAAACCCCACTAGCAACAGGTTCAGGCTTTGACAGCCGCATCCGCCCCCCCAGCAGCGCCATCCGCACACCGCCCGCTGGCCCTAAAGTCACCCCTCGGCGTTTGGCCTGTACCGGCTTTTTCTCGGCCAATACTAAGTCGAAATCGCGCAAAATGGTTGCCACCACCAGTTTCATCTCCAACTGCGCCAGCGCTAAGCCGATACAGCGACGACTACCGCCCCCAAACGGCAAATACTCGTAAGGCGAGAATTGCCTCTCCAAAAACCGTTCCGGCTTAAATTGCTGCGGTTCTGGATACAAATCCTCCCGCCTGTGGGTTAAATAAATGGAGCCGAAAACCACCGTACCCGGTTCGAGTTGATATCCCATCAGTTCCACGGGCTCCCGCACTACTCGCGGAAACGTCAGCATTCCCACGGGATAAATTCTGAGTGTTTCTTGACAAACCGCACTCAGGTACGGCAACCGGGAAATCTCCATCGGGTCGGGATTTTCGCCCAAACTGTCCAATTCTTGCAGCAGTTTCTGGCGCACTGAGGGCAAACTGTGAATCCAGTAAAATGCCCAAGCTAAAGCAGTTGCTGTGGTTTCGTGGCCTACAAACAACAGCGTCATCAACTCGTCGCGCAATTCTTCATTAGTCATCGGTTCGCCGTTTTCGTCGCGGGCGGCCATCATTAAGCTGAGAATGTCGGTGCGGTTGCTGTCTGGTTGCTGTCTGCGTTCTGCTATTTCCGCGTCCATCAGTTCCTGAATTTTCCGCTGCTTTTGTTTCATCCGTCCCCAAGGACTCCAAGCGCCCCAATCTTGCTGCATCCAGGACAGAAATAGCATACTCGATCGCAGCGGAGAGCCGGTCATATCGAGAATTGAAGCCAGCAGCGGGGACAGTTGCTGCAACCGCGGCCCTTCATCCAAGCCGAAGACTACTTGCAAAATTACCCGCATGGTGATTTCCTGCATGGCGGTGCGGGCGACAAAAGGTCGATCGACATTCCACTTACTGGCAACATCTTGAGTAATATCGCAAATTTGCTGGCCGTAGTTGCGCATCCGTTCCCCGTGAAAGGGCGGCATCAATAATTGGCGCTGGCGTTTGTGCTTTTCTCCAGAGATCACAATCATCGATTGTTCTCCCAGCACCGGTTTGAGAATACCGTTGATATCACCTGGGGCGTCAAGCGCTTTGCTGTTGAGCATTTCCTGGATCGCTTGGGGGTTGTGGATCATCACGAATGGTTCAAGGTTGCCCCATCGAATCGTGAAAATCTCCCCATACTTTTTGGCACTTACATCCATGTACGTAAGTGGATCGCCGATCCATTGAATTAGTTGCACGAAGCGGGGGGTTTTGGGGCCGTCAGGTAGAGTCATAAAAATTGTGGTGCTGTTAGAGGACGCGGATAACATCCATAGGGATCTTGCAGAAAGCGGGTTATACGCTCTCCCATAATTTTAAGAGATTATTCTCGAACGGTGCTTACAATGTCCTGTCCAAGCTCTGTAAAACGCACTGTTTTGATTTGCCAAGGAGCATAACTGGTTAAGGTTTGGCGCACGCCCCCGAACAAACCTAACATCTGACAACTTGACAAATTTTGCAATTTTTGCCGGGAATTCCCGGAAGCCCGTAAATCTACGGTAGCGATTCCAAGGTTGCGATCGATTTTAAGCCGATAACCAACTAAACCCAGACTAGCGAAAATCTCCTGCTTTAACACTTCATTAACGACGGATGACATTAACTGATTGTCGGGGCCTGTTACTGTTTCCGGGTTCAGAGTTTGACAGAGATTGTTTACTTTATAAACTTTAACGGTGACAGTATTTTGTGATGTTACTCCACTGGCTAAAACAGGAGAAATAAAGTTAGAAGGCTGTGCTGCTTGAGCCGATCGAGTCTGAAGTTGATTTCCCGTTAGCTGTAAGTCTCCGAATTGACCGGTGCTAGTTTGGGATTGGCTCTGGTTTGCGGTTAAGTTCGCTGCATCATAGCTGGAACAACTGCTACTGCCCATCAAAATTAATCCAGCGGCTAAATACCCTAAATTTTTGCAGATACTGTTCATAGTTTTTAATACTCAACTCCACGTCTGTGCGTGGAGGGTGAATTTTGCTGGTAGAAAGCACTTACTCCCTGATTACACTCACTTATGAGTATTTCCCGGCATCCGCAATACTAGACTTCTTGGATAAGTTCTCGATCGATACATAAACCGCAGATGAAAAGCAGATAAACACACTCTAGAGCAGATAATTTCAGATAATTTGTGAATCCGTGCCAGAGATATACGTAGATGAAAAAAAAGTTAAAAGTTATCATTAATACCTGGCTTTTAGTGTGGTATCACGTAAACGGGTAAGGCACTTTATGCGTGCAACGCTGCTGCCGGCTGGGTATCCGATCGGATTAAGCTCGTAACGCTAGATTGCCAGTCAGATCGAATAACCTATCAGCGGTGTGATGTAGCGTTGCAAATCGCTCGATCGCGTCCGATTTAAACAGCTTTTTTCCGGTTGGCGAAACCTTGACCTTGATTAGTAGTAATGAGGACATATTTTCGACGGTTGCGCGCATTTTACGAGGGCTTAGGAGTGGCATAACTGGGCTTTCGGTGCAGTTACAGAACAAAATCCGCCTTAAAAATCCCTGATGACTCGGCGTTTGAAACCTCGACTGTACAAGCTTTCATCCGTCGAGACGGACTAAGAAATAAAGCGGGTATTTAAGCCGGATTTGGTATTGCAAACGTGCAAGTCGCGAACAACATAATTTAGCAGCCAGCCTCTGGCGCATTCAGGGTGCGATCGCAATATTTGGTGATTTTTCTACCGAATTCCATCAAAAATAGTGAGAACATCATCATGAAACAGCAATTATTGACGAAGGTTTTGGCGGCAAGCGCGATCGCCCTCAGCAGCCTGACAGTGCCTTTTGAGCCTAGTTACGGCTGGAGTTCACCCAGGGAAAAGGGATTTTCGTGCAGCGCCGTCAGCGGCGCACCGGTGACGGTGTACCAAAACTCTCAAGGTGCGGTAGAGCCTTGGATTGAGTGGAGTTCGGATTATTTTTCCGGTTCTGGCTACAATCCACAAACTCGGTGCCAATTAGTCAGCCAGCGCCTAGAAATCTATCGCCGCAACCGGGTGCTCAAGTACATTACAGCAGGCCGGATGAACGGCCAAAACGTCATCTGCACGGCGAATCAAGTCAACGGTTTGTGTCAAAATTTGATTTATACTCTCAGACCAGGCCAAGACCCGATCGGCTCTTTATATAATTTGTTAGCTTGGCGTCAAGGATATGTCGGGATGCCGTCTTTTGATGAAACCCGTAACATTCCTTACATTGACGTGAGGCAAAAACTAGGGGAAAGCACGGATGATGGGGCGCAATAGCCAATTTTTTCGCCATCCTCCAGCCTTGCTTAATGGTTGGGCAATTTTCAATGTTGAATTATCTGCGTCGATCAGTGTTTGTACGTTGGAAATCTACGGTTAACAGATCGATCGCAGTTCCCACATCAACCGCTGGGAATTGCCAGGAGGCTGGGCGATGTTGGGTTCCCCCTGGCGGTGGGACAGTCGTCGCCGGATTCCCTGCCAGTGCTGAGGTGTGGGCAGTAGCGCGGGATTTTTTAGAGTTGCTGCTGCCAAAATCTTTTTGTCAAGGCTATAGCTTGCGGTATACAAATAACGTTAAAATTGCCATGAACCGCCGCCGGATTTTTAATGGCAAAGGTTTCTTGGTTGCAATTAACGATCGGGGCAGCGATCGACATCCCGGTTTTGAGGTCTATACTTTTGAATATGGAAGCGCGCCGACGCGAGAATTATTGGAAAAAATGGTTAAATCCAGTTGGGGAATTCCGATCGGTATATATTTGCAGTTCGTCTCGTCATGTCTGGGGAGTTAGCGATGAATTTGTGGAGTTCGCGGTTCGGGGCGCTGACAATCATCTTGACCGGTGCAATAACGGCGATAGCAATTGTCGGCCAACAATATGCTGCTTGTGCCAAAACAGCAGAAGAAATTGCCCAAGTAGCAATGTTGAGCACCGTAGAAGTTAATAATACGCTGGGTTTTGCTACTAGCGGTTCGGGAGTAATTATTGCGAAACAAGGCAATATTTACACCGTTCTGACGGCGAATCACGTTGTTGCCAGCCTCGCTCAAGAATACAGCATTCGCACTCATTTGGAAAAAAACTATAGAGCAATCAGAATACAGCGTCTGCCGAAAAGCGATCGCGATATAGACTTAGCTCTGATCCAGTTTTACAGCCGAGACAATTATCCAGTAGCGCCAATTGGCGAATCAAAACGTGCTGTAGTCGGTTCTACTATTTATGTTGCTGGCTATCCACTGCCCATCGCTTCTTGGTATGAAAGAAAACTCGAATTTACTGCTGGTATTGTTTCTTCTCGTCTCGATCGCGCATCATCGGGGTACGGACTGCGGTATCAAGCAGTCACCAGGCGCGGCATGAGCGGCGGGCCTGTATTTGATGCTGATGGCACTGTTGTGGGAATTCACGGTCAGGGTGATACTGTTGGTACGGTGATCAGCCAGTGGAACGGTCAGATTGAGGAAATTAAAACTGGGTTGAATGCAGCAATCCCGATCGATTCTTTGATGGCGTTGCGATCGCAAACCTTACCTAACGGGTTTGATATTCTCAGCAATATTTCGATCCAGCGCGGCTACAGTCAAACTCAATCGAATCTGGGGCCAGGAGGCTTTGTCTGCGATACCTCCACCGGCGAACCGATGACGGTTTATCAAAATCCGCAAGGGTTTAGGGAGCCTTGGATTCGCTGGAATTCTAATTTCTTTTCGGATTCTGGCTACGATCCTCTGACTCGCTGCAAACAAGTGACTCAGCGCCTGGAAAATTACAGCCGCAACAAACAGCTAAATTATGTCACTGTCGGCACAGTCAACAATCAGAAAGTGATTTGCACCACCAGCCGCGTTAACGGGCCGTGCGAAGGTTTGATCTACACGCTGCGCCGCGATCAAGATCCTGCTCCTGCACTCAGCAGTTTCTTTGTGTGGCTGGGGAATCAGAAGGCTAGACCTTCTCTGTTTGAAAGCGGCACTCCGATTTATATTAATGTTAGGGAACGGCTCGATTTAGATGTTGGCGAAGAACCCTAATTGCTACTCAGTAATGATTTTTTATTGGGCTGAATTACGCCGATTGTATTGTTGAAATGCGGGGCGTTCTCAGCTTTAAAATAGAGATATTTTAATTATTTATGATTATAGATAGCAGAAGTGATGATTTTTTGCAACAAGAAAGCTATAAAATTACTGTTACATTAATCCAAGTCAAATTTTTCAGGTATCAAGAATGACTGCAACTACGCCGAAGGCAACGTCAGCAATTCCCAGTTTTTGCGAAGGAATCCAGTATTTCTCGGAGAATGTGCCGGGTTTTGAGACTTACGGGAAAACACCTGCGATCGCCCAGGGGAGCAAGTCGATCGCCGATGCGGCAGATCCCGCCGCCGTCTTTCAAACAATGCTGGGAGCAGACGCCCTGCGCTACCTGACGCTGCAAGTCACCGCCAGCAAGGCATCGGGACATCCGGGCGGTTTTGCCAGCCAAGCTGAAGCCTACGCCGCGTTGGTGATGCTCGGACACAAGAACATTGTCACCGAAGTCGGGCACCACGCGCCGGGATTTTACAGTGCCATGTTTCTCGATCGATCTTTAGAAGACATGGGAATTGTCAACGTACAGCAAGTGCGCGATAAATTCCGCGAAAAAGATGGTTTATTAGGACATCTTTCTGGTTTCATTCCCGGCCTTTTAGCACCTGCTGGCCCCCTCGGACAAGGGCAGCATTTTGCAATGGCGGGAGCGCTTTTGCACCCCGGCAAACTGTTTGCTTTCACAATGGGCGACGGCGGCATGGGCGAACCCTATCCAATGAGCAGCATGGGGCATTTCCACACTGCTTATCCCAAGGCTACTAACTTTTTACCAGTGTTAGTTTGGAACGGATATTCCCAAGAACATCACAGCATGGTTTCGACTAAAACCAATGCGGAAATGATTGCTTATTGGCAAGGAAACGGTTTTGAAGAAGTTATCTTAGTTGATGCTAAGGAATTTGACGATAAAAATCAACCGGAAGCTTATGTTGACAGCACTGCTTTTTCACTCGAACAGCGCATGGCATTTACCAAAGCTGTTTTACAAGGAGTTGATAAAGCGGCAAAATCAGCTCTCGGCGGCAAATTAACTGTATTTATTATCAAACAGTTAAAAGGTGCTGGCGTGCACGCATTGGGCGCAAAATCTCACAATCTTTATCCAAAAGATACGCTGGATGCTCCGCATATTATCAGCGCTTTAAAACAGCGCGCTTTGACTGCTGAGGCGTGGCAGTTGGTGCGGACAAATTGCGAGCGCGCGGGTGGCGGGCCTGCCGCGAAAACCGTTGTTACTGAGTTTACATTGCCGCTGGCAGATTTGGGCGAATTGCCTTTAGAAGAATTTGCGGTTGGCGGAGAGTCGAAGATTTCGACAACAGCAATGGGACGTTTGGTAGCGAAAGTCGGCGAGTGCGATCGGACTTTTCTAGTTACTAATGCTGATGGTAATGAAGCATCGGCAATTGCCAACATCAACCAAGCTCTGAAAATCATTCACCCGACGACGGATGACTTGTACAATCAAGCGCCAAACGGTCAAGTTTACGAACCTTTGAGCGAAGATGCTTGCGCGGGTTTAGCAGTAGGTTTGTCGCTATTTGGAGCGCGGAGTTTGTGGTGTTCCTACGAATCTTTTGCCATCAACGGTTTACCAATTTGGCAAACTGTCACGCAAGCAATGGCAGAATTACGCCGTCCAACTCCGGCTACTGTCACCTTATTTACGGCAGGTGCATTGGAACAAGGCCGCAACGGTTGGACGCACCAACGCCCGGAAATTGAGGCTTATTTTGCGGCAATGATGCGGAATGGAAATGTGTTTCCTTTGTTTCCACCCGATGCTAACAGCATTCAAGCTTGTTACGAGTGGGCTTTGAATGCCAGAAATAAGGGAGTTGTGATTACTGCGAGCAAGTCGCCGCTGCCAATTCGCACTACTTTTGAACAGACTCGCCAAGGATTGCAAGACGGTGCAATTGTGCTGCACGAAATTGATTCTCCGCAAGCATCCCAAAATCAAGGGGGAAGTAAGAAAGTGGTGTTTGCTGTTGTGGGCGACATGACTTTAATGCCAGTGTTTGAAGCCGCAGCATTTTTGGAAACAGAAGGGATTGGAGTACGGATTGTTTCTGTTGTGAATCCGCGCCGCTTGTACCGTCCAAGCGATGTTGCTTGGGATACTTGTTCGGAAGCTGACGGCGGCTTTTTGAGCGATGAGAATTTTGCCAAAATGTTTGGTGGAGATGCCTTGATTGGCGTGACAGGCGGTGCTTCTGGGATGTTGGAGCCGGTGATGCTTCGCAGCAATTGCCCGCGTGATACTTTCGCTTGGAAGCGGGGGGAAACGACTGCTAGTGCGGGTCAGTTGATGGCGTTTAATGGGTTGACTGCTGAGGCGTTGACTAAAAGGGCGATCGAGCTAGTTCATTAAGTTATAATACGGTTCACTTAAGACTGATCTCCCTGGCACACCCCTGAAAAAGGGGGGGACAAGAATGCTCTCAAAGTCCCCCTTGCTTTCGGGGGATTTAGGGGATCTCCGGGGCATAAATAGTGTTAAGTGAACCGTATTGGGTTAGGTTATAATTTGAGAATCTCCTGGTTAGAAACCGGGAGATTCTCAAGGATTCAAGGCTAAGATATTGCGATCGAATAGGATTAATTCCATAATCAGATGCTCTCGATCGCACAGACTTAACTCCATAAACTGTGATGATTAGATACTGCCATTATTGTGACAAACGCTGACCGGAAGACAATCGTTTAATACCCTCCATCGCCGTAGTTGCTCCAGCTTTGTCACTACTTTCGCGAGCAATGTTCAAAGCTCGCTCGTAGGATTCGAGAGCTTTGTCGGATTGACGGAGACTTTCATAAATCGAGCCCATATTGTTAAGCAAGCGTCCGATACTTGTCTTGTCGCCAATTGCTTCCAACATCGGTATTGCTTGCTGAAAATAGATCAGCGCTTGAGTATCTTTGCCCTGTTTGCGACAGGTAAGTGCCATGTTGTTGAGGAGACGGCCGACGCCAGCCCTGTCTCCAATTTCCCGGCGAATTGCTAAAGCTTGGTGATAAAATTCCATCGCTCTATTAAAGTCACCGATGTTGTAATATACGCCGCCCATGTTATTGAGGGTACGGCCTAAATCGCGTCGATCGCCCTCTTGAGTGCGAATTGTCCGCGCTTGCTGGTAAAATTCGATCGCCTTAGCGTAATTTGACTGTTCTGCGTACACAGCGGCGATGTTGTGAAATGATTCTGCTATTTCAATTTGGTCATCGGCAGTTTTGGCAAGTTCCAAAGCTTCTTGGTGCAGTTTCATCGCTTCGGAAAAATTGTCCCCAATCCGGTTAACGAAACCAATGAGATTGAGAGTGCGCGCGATACGACGCCCTCCGCTGATTTCTCGGTGAATGACTAAAGCTTGCCGCAAAACTTCCAAAGCTTTGGGCCTCAAACCCATTTCGCCATAAACTTCCCCCATATTGTTGAGGGTTTCGCCGATTCCGGCTTGGTCGCCGAGTTGCTTGCGGATTGCCAAAACTTGCTCAAAAGTTTGGATGGCTTCTCGAAACAAACCCTCGCGGTGCTGTTTTACTCCTGTTTCCAAGAGTTGGTCTGCTTGCGTTTTGGGGTCTGTTGCTTGGGCGCGATCGCCCGATCGAGCCGGCGTAGCATCTATAATAGGGGCAAATGCCCCAGCGTCTGAAATTTCCAGCAAGCTGAGTGCGGGCGATAAGACAATACTTATAGCTGCGAGATAGCTGAAGTTGTAAGAGCGGCAGTACACCGATCGAGTCCTCCAAGAGCCTATTTATAACTAAGATAGATCTCTTTGGGGTGTTCCTGCCAATTTCTTTCTTAATTGCTAGGTTCTGACTTGGCTTTTGTGTTACCAGACTGCCATAATCAGCGGCATATTGTTGAGCGCGGAGATGACAGCAAAGTTTTTGCTTGGTGGAAGCGATGTTTTCTCAGGCCCGTGTAAGATGATGTCCTGTTTGTCAACTGTGATCCAAGCAACTCCTGACAAGACTTGAATTTCATGATGAGTTTGAGGCAACCTGTACACCTCGTTTTTCACGAGGATTATGCGATCCTCTTCGAGGGCTCCGCTAACGGGCGCTGCACATTCGGAATATCTTTGAAGCATAGCATCTCCTTTGGAATTAACCATCCAAAATCCACAATTTCCCCGAATTTTCTGGCAGGCTGGTTCACCAACATCTTTGCTTCCCGCAAACAATCGATAAAAACTCGCCTCCACACAACCAACAATCTATTATTGGCAATAACGCCGATCGATCCAAGCGCGTATTTCGTCATCCGTCGCCGCGCAAGTAGAGCGACCTGTCGCCCGATCGCAACCATGCCACCAAGTGTTACCATTGCGATCGCACGTCTGCCAAATTCTGACCTCGTTTTCGCCAGAGACGGCAGCCAGCAAACCTTGCCAAACTTGATTTATAGCTGAAAAGATCGATCGCCCTTTTGGCTTTTTGGCATATTTAGCTTGCTCCTTAATCGAAACAACGCTCGTTTGTTCGGGATGCCGCCGATTTTCGTAAGTTGACATAACAAATACCTTCAAATCCTCAATTAAACAAAAATTGCATCAGGAAAAATACCAGCTAAAAACCAGCAATAACTTGCTCGCGATTACAGCACCTTTTTATCGTTATGCAATTCCTGTAAAACTAAATCTGTTGCCTGATAAATTAACCCTAACTCTTGGCTAAACAACAATCAAATCATTACTTGCATAGGTTGTATGAATAAAATCGATAGATAAAAATATCAACCGCGCCCGACAGCTAGAAAGTTGTTAATTGCTAGAAAACTTGCGTTCGCTTCTTTCTTCCTTTTTTCCTCTATCAACTGTCAACTGTCAACTGTCAACTGTCAACTGTCAACTCTTCCTTCTATGAATGAAATCAACACACGGCGGCTGAAACTCTCTCAGATTCAGGCTTTGATAGCGGTAGCAGACTGTGAAAATTTTAGCGAAGCGGCTTTGCAAATGGAACTGTCGCAATCAGCAGTCAGCCACGCCATCGCCTCTTTAGAAACCGAATTGGGTGTGCAATTGTTCCATCGGGGGCGACATGGTGCTCAACTGACGCCGGTGGGGGAAAGGGTATTGATTCATGGGCGTCAAATTGTGCGATCGTTAGAAATGATGATCAAAGAAGCCGATTTAGAGAAAGGTTTGCAGGGTGGCCAGGTGCGGATAGTGACGTTTCGCAGTGTCGCAACTCACATTCTACCGGGTATTATCGCCCAATTTCGCGATCGCTTTCCCAAAATTGCCGTCAGCATTACCGAAGTGTATTATACCCAGGCTGTGGAGGAAGCTTTGCGATCGGGCAAAGCAGACATCGGCTTTGTCTCTCTTCCCATCTCCGACGAATTTGAAACCAGAGAAATTTTGCGGGATAAATATGTGGTGTTGCTGCCACCAACTGCCAAGTTATCATGTGCTAAAATTACCTGGGAAGTGTTAGCAAATTATTCGCTGATTTTGCAGCCGCCAGAAACAGCTTGTTCTATACCGCTACGCAAATATTTAGCAACTTCGGAGTTTCCCTTAAATATCGCTTACGAACTCAGCGAAGATTCAACTATTGTCAGTATGGTGATGCAAGGTTTGGGTGCTGCAATTATGCCACATTTGGCGGCGGAACCGATACCTGCTGGGGTAAAAGTTTGCAGTTTACCAGTTCATTTTGAAAGGGTAATTGGGGTGGCTGTTTTGAGGGATGCGCTGTTAATTCCGGCCGTGTTTGCATTTTTGGATTTAGTTAAAAGTGCGACAGAGATTGAATATGACACTGATTTTCCCATCAATCCTTCATGAGTAGTTATGGACACACGGGTGGTCAGAAACCGGGTTTTTTACGAAAATTTTTCGTTGCAGTCCAGAGATTGGGTAAAAACCCGGTTTCTTTGGGTTTAATGTATCCAGGAATGATGAGAAACTTAGCTGATGAGGCTCCCAATTTTTGAAGCAAACTCGCCGTTGTGGTTAAGCTGCTCTGCATCTCAATAGAATAACATTGATGTAATTTCGTACTGGATGCGATCGCATATTAACTACTCAATGCGTTCAGCAACAAGACCAGAACTGTCACCTTGATGAATTTTAATTACACCTTCTAGCGAGTTTTTGTCATTTAATTTGAGCCAACCACTACCAGAAGCCTCATCACACTCGTCATTGCCTTCCCACGTAAACTCGAAGGGCTGATCCTCTCGATTTTTCACGACTCCGCCGTCAATTTGACCGAATACTAAACCAAATTGAAATTCTCCTGAACCTGATTCCTCAATTTCGATATACGCTTCAACTTCCATGTCCATGTAGTCAATATCCCACTGATCCATCTCGGTGATGCGCCATTTACCCTGATATTGCATTGCTTTCGTCCTCCACTATTAATATCGAGTCTTGATTTATCCCAGTAATATTGTTACATCAATTACTAGAAAGAATTGGTTTGAAGCCATAACCCTGATCGGGAGAAATTAAAATCAGAATATTCATGACTCCAATCCTCTTCCTTCCAGATAGAGGTCGCCCTCAAGCGGTTAACTATCAACTATCAACTATCAACTGTCAACTGTCAATTGTCAACTGTCAACTGTTTCCCCAATCTTTGCCGCAAAATGAATTCAGCGACACTCAAATCAACGGGTGTTGTGACTTTCAAATTTGTCTCTTCCCCTTCCACAATTTGCACTGCTAAACCGCATTTTTCAAACAAAGCTGCATCGTCTGTAACTTCCCAACCCTTCTCTCGCCCTTGTTGGTGACACTGTTTTAACAATTTAACTTCAAATCCTTGGGGAGTCTGGGCCGCCCATAAATTGCGTCTGTCCGGTGTGTCTCGCACGATTCGACGCTCATCTACGACCTTAATCGTATCCTTGACCGGGACGGCGACAATCAAGCCGGGACAGCTTAAGAGAGCTGCGGAAGATCGATCGAACAATTCAGGAGTTGCCAAACATCTCGCGCCGTCGTGAATCAACACGCGATCGGCATTTGGAGGCAAAGCCTGCAAACCGTTGTAAACTGACTCTTGCCTGGTAGCGCCTCCTTGAATCAGTTCCACGGGCTTCACCAAACCTAAATCGCTGATAATTGCCCGAAAATCAGGAAAATCCCCAGGCTGGCCCATGATCCCAATCCAACTAATCTGCTGCGAAGCTTCAGCAGCAGCCAAAGTCCAACTCAGCAAAGGTTTAGATAGCAAAGTCAGCAGCAGTTTGTTCCGCTGACTCCCCATCCGTCGCCCCGAACCCGCCGCCGCAATTAATAAGTGCATTAACTAACCCTTCTTCACCCAACAAGGTATATATTAAGAGCGTCCTGTAATTTTCAGTCAGTTGTTTTGCTGTCAGCCAGTAGCTTTTAAACTCTAAAAATACTATAAGCTGATAGCTGAAAGCCGATCGCTGAGAGCTACCTCGATAGATAATAGCCCGATCGTTTATGATGCGAATACTAGCACTTGTCCCTGGCGGGATTGGCGACCAAATTTTATTTTTCCCCACCCTCGATGACCTCAAGCAGTCTTATCCAGAGGCTCAGATTGATGTGATCGTGGAACCGAGGGCGAAGGGCGCTTACCGAGTCTGCAAGTCCGTCAAAGAAGTTTTGACGTACAATTTCAAAGACCGCAACGCGATGGCAGATTGGGGCAATTTACTGGGCGTAATTCGCGATCGCGAATACGAAGCAGTTGTTTCCCTCGGCCAGCGGTGGACTGTCGGACTTCTGCTGTGGCTGACCGGCATTCCGCAGAGAGTTGGCTATTCGGGAACCAACGGCGCTCGATTTCTCACCGATTCGATACCTCTAAAAACTGAACAGTACGCGGCTTCAATGTACCACGATTTGCTGCAAGGATTCAACATTAACAATCCTTGTCCGGCGATCGCAATTAGTGTACCAAAACAGGACATTCAGTGGGCGGAAGCCGAACAGCAGCGGTTGGGAATCAAAGAGAGTGGTTACATTCTAATTCACGGTGGTTCGAGTCAGCTAGCTGTCTCTAAAGGTATTGACAAAATTTACCCTATAGACAACTGGAGACAAATCATCGAAGACTGTCAGCAGCGACAACCGAATTTGCCCGTTGTGGTGGTGAAAGGCCCCGAAGATGAAGCTTTGGTGACAAAGTTAGTTCAGTTATGTCCGAAGGTGAAAGTTATCTCGCCGGATGATGTCGGCAAGTTGGCGGCCACCATTGCTGCTGCTAATTTGATGATGTGTACTGACAGTGCGCCGATGCACTTAGCTGTGGCGGTTCAAACTTATACAATAGCTTTGTTCGGCCCGACTGAACCTGCAAAATTGCTGCCCAAGAGCGATCGCTTTTTGGGAATTAAATCTCCTAGTGGCAAAATGGCTGACATTTCTCCTCAAGAGGTTTTGAAGAAAGTTTGGGGCGGCTAATTTAAGAGGGCGGGTTTTGTACAGGAATTATCTGTTAAGTGGAAGTTGGCGTGCTTAACCCGCCCCCAAAGCAATGATGTTAATTTAACCTATTTCATCCTAATTTCATATTTGCCTGCAAAAGTGATATGTGAGTTCAGATTCGCCCTTACTCAATCATGTCCCCAATAAAGCTCTACCGCATTTCTGGGTTAATTATCAGCCTTGCATTCTTCACATCTCCCGCAGCCGTTTTCGCCCACGCGGGACACGGAAATGAATTTCACCAAAGCGGCGGCGAAACTACTCAAATTCCTGCTGCTATTTCTGTCGATGCCGCCACAGCCAAACGGTTAGGAATTAAAGTATCTCCTGCCGCGCGCCAGCGACTAGAGATAGGCATCAAAACTACGGGACAAATTGAAACTTTGCCCAACCAAAAGGTAGAAGTGACGGCTCCGGTTGCTGGCAAAGTGGTAGAGTTGCTAGTTAAGCCTGGGGATAAAGTATCAAAAAATCAACCGGTTGCTGTTTTGTCGAGTTCAGAATTAGGACAGTTGCGCGTTGAATCTCTCTCGAAACGAGCGGAAGCTGAGGCAGATTTGCAGCAAGCGCAAGGCGATTTGAAACTAGCCACAGAAAATTACGATCGCCAAATTCAAATCTCTGAAGCAGAAATAATACAAGCCCAAACTCAATTAGCCGCTACAACTCAACAGTACCACAGAGAGCAAGAATTAGTCAATAAGCGCTCTGTTGTGAAAGTTGCTAAGGAAAATTATCAGCGTCAGATTGAAATAGCGCAAGCAGAAATAGCGCGGGCGGACACTGAACTGACGGTGGCAAAAGAACAGTTCGATCGCGATCGAGAGTTAGTTGCATCAGGTGCGATCGCGCGGCGGACAATGCTGGAATCGCAAGCACACTTCGCCGAAGCAAAAGCCAATGTTGCGAAGGCAAAAAGCCGTCCCGAAGTTATCAAAGCCGAAACCGAAATTAAACAAGCCGAAGTAGACCTGCCCATGCGGGAATTGCGCGATTCCCAAGGCAGAGTAGCAGAAGCAAAAGCTCAACTCACCAAGGCTCAGAGCCGCCGGGAAGTGTTGGAAGCCGAGAATCAGGTCAAACGCGGCAAAACTGCGGTCAAAGTCGCGCAATCGCGCATTCGCTTAGCCGATGCACCCTATCAAGCGCGGCTCCAACAATTAGGAACTATTGCGAATGACAAAGGACTTGTCACCGTAGTTGCTCCGATTTCTGGTACGATTGCCGATCGCGAAATCACCCCAGGAGAGTCCGTAAACGCTGAAAAACCGCTGATGAGCCTCTTAAATGACAGCCGCGTTTTTGCCACAGCTAACATTTACGAAAAAGACCTGAATCAGGTCAAACAGGGCCAGGAAGTCAGGGTGAAAGTTGCTAATTTGGGCGATCGGACTTTCACAGGAAAAATCACCATAATTGGCTCATTTGTGCAAGGAGAAACGCGGGTTGTACCGGTGAAAGCAGAACTAGATAATAGTCAGGGCGAATTAAAGCCGGGACAGTTTGCGGAATTGGAGATTTTAACCGACAAAACCGCCACAAATATTTTAGCAATTCCGACTGCGGCGGTAGTGGATGTTAGCGGTAAAAAAACAGTTTACGTTAAAAATGGCGATGCTTATCAAGCGGTTGACATTGAAATCGGTCAAACAGCCGGAGATTTAGTGGAAGTTAAAAGCGGTTTATTCGAGGGAGATTTGATTGTTACCCAGCGCGCGCCTCAACTTTACGCACAATCGTTGCGGGGCGGTAGCAAGCCGTCAACAACCGAGGAAAAGAAAGAAGCAAGCCCCAAGGTAACAGAGGTTAACTTTAATAATTTACCCGTGCCTTTGTGGGCGGGAATTGGGGCAGGAATTGCGCTCGCATCCCTAACTTTTGCCACCGGAGTATTCTGGGGAAATCGGCGCAAATTCCCAGATAAGACGGCGGTTGAAACCGCGCCTATACAAACGATGTCTGCCTCCGCGGACTCAAGAGAATAACGTAGTTTTAACCGTCTGGTTTTCAACCCCTCTCAGATCGGGTTTTGCTTCTATAGAAGCGGTTTCAACCGCCCAGTCTTCTCAAAAATATTAAAATGTTCAGCACAATTCTCAGATGGGTAATTAACCGCCGCTGGCTAGTCGTTCTCGCCACCATTATTATTAGTCTTTGGACATTATATATCGTCCCCAAAATGTCCCTTGATGTCTTCCCGCCTTTCGCACCGCCGCAAGTAGAAATTCAGACGGAAGCACCGGGTTTGGCACCCGAAGAAATCGAATCTTTAGTAACACTGCCGATCGAAAGTGCGATTAACGGAACTCCGGGAGTAACAGCAGTGCGATCGTCTTCTGCCGTGGGCCTTTCTGCCATTAAAGTAATCTTTGATTGGGGAACAGACATCTATCAAGCGCGCCAGTTGATAACAGAACGGTTGCAGCAAGCTCAAAGCAAACTCCCGGCTGGGGTAGAAACACCGCAAATTTCTCCGACAACTTCTCCTGTAGGTACTGTTATTACCTATGCTTTTACATCAGAAACCACTCCGTTGATGGAAGTGCGCCGCCTCGTCGATTGGCAAGTAACAAATCGCCTTTTGGCAGTGACTGGCGTTGCTCAAGTTATCGCTTACGGTGGCAAACAACGGCAGTATCAAGTATTAGTTAATCCAGCCAAATTGCAAGCTTTTAATGTGTCGTTGCAGCAAGTTGCAGAAGCGGCAGCCGCTGCGAATGTTAACGCGCCTGGGGGGTATTTAATTACGCCCGATCGCGAAACGTTAATTCGAGGCGTGGGGCGGATTGAGTCAGTGGCAGATTTGCAGCAATCTGCGATCGCATCTCGCCACGGAACGCCCGTCAGAATTGGTGATGTTGCTGATGTCAAGATTGGTGGTGCGATCGAGCGGGGAAATGGCAGTTTTAACGGCAAAAAAGCTGTGATTGTGATGGTAAACAGACAGCCAATTGCTGATACTCCGACGGTAACTAAAGCGGTTGAGGCGGCAATGGCTGAGGTACAGCAAGCTCTGCCCAAGGATATTAAGGTAACAGTGACTTTCCGGCAGGAAGAGTATATCAACTCTTCGGTGGAGAATGTGCGATCGGCTTTAGTTGAAGGCAGTATCATTGTCACCGTTATTCTGATCCCGTTTTTGATGAATTGGCGCACTCTGACAGTGGTTTTGCTCGATTTCTTCCTAACTTGGCTTTTCGGGCTGCTGGCGATGTATTGGCTGGGTCTGGGATTGAATACGATGACTTTGGGTGGCTTGTCGGTGGCGATCGGAACTGCGATCGACGATGCGATTGTTTATGCTGAAAATACCTACCGCAATTTGCGAGAAAATACTGCTTCTGGGCATCCGCGTCCGGTGATGGATGTGATTTTTGATGGCAGTCAGGAGGTGCGCGATTCGTTAATTGGAGCAACTGTTATTGGCATCGTTGTGTTTTCACCAATTTTTACTTTGCCCGGTGTTGAAGGTCGGATTTTTACGCCGATGGGAATTACTTATTTGGTAGTTGTGGTGATTTCTAGTCTGGAATCGCTGTTCATTTCTCCTGCTCTTTGTGCTATTTTATTGCCGAGCAAACGCATGAGTGCTGATGAACCTTGGTTGCCGAGATTTTGCAAGCGCATCTATCACTTTTTTATCGAATTATCAATGCGCTATTCGGCGATAATTTTGGCTTTAGCTACTGCTAGTATGGTGGCTGCATTAGTGATTTTGCCTTCCTTTGGACGGGTGTTTTTGCCGGAGTTTCAGGAGCAAACTTTGGTGAATACTATTCTGCTTTATCCGGGGGTGTCTTTGGAGACGACGGATAGCGCTGCTTTTGCGATCGAAGATGCACTTAAGCAGGATACCAGGTTTGAATACGTGCAAGTGCGATCGGGCAGAGCTCCGGGCGATGCTGATGCTGCGGGAGTCAATTTAGCTCACATCGATATTGGTTTGAGCGAGAAAGGGATGAAAAACAGGCCCAAAACTTTGGAGTCGCTGCGGCAGGAATTTGCTAAATTGCCGGGAGTTGCACCAAATATCGGCGGTTTTATTTCTCACCGGATGGATGAGGTTTTGTCCGGTGTCAGAAGTCAAATTGCTGTGAAAATATTTGGCCCGGATTTGAATCAACTTCGCAGCCTCGGCGCTCAAGTTGAAGCACAAATGAAAACTGTTAAGGGAATTGTGGATTTGCAACTCGAACCGCAGGTACCTGTGCCACAAATTCAAATTAAGTTTAACCGCCAAGCTGCGGGTAGATATGGTTTGAAAATCGGAGAACTTTCGGAAATAATTGAGACAGCTTTAAACGGCAAAGTTGTTTCTCAAGTTTTGGAAGTACAGCAAACTTTTGACTTGGTTGTTTGGTTGCAACCTCAAGCCAGAAACAACCTAGAAACTATTCAGAATTTGTTGGTTGATACTCCCAGCGGCAATAAAATTCCCCTCGCGCAAGTTGCGACTGTTCAATACGGTACGGGCCCAAATACGATTAACCGTGAGAATGTTTCTCGGTTGATTGTGGTGGCGGCTAATGCTAAAGGTAGGGATTTGCGATCGGTTGTGAATGAAATTCAGGCTAAAGTCAAACGGGAGGTGCAGTTGCCTTTTGGATATTTTATCCAGTACGGCGGTCAATTTGAGGCGGAACAAAGGGCTTCGCAGAATATTATGGTGTTTAGTGCGATCGCCTTTTTGGTCATTACCGTATTGATGTACTTGTCCGTTAAGTCGATCGCTTCAACTGCTATGATTATGATTAATTTGCCTCTGGGCTTAGTTGGAGGAGTAATTGCTGTAGCTTTGACTGGCGGTATAATTTCCGTAGCTTCTTTAGTTGGCTTTGTCACATTATTCGGCGTAGCTACCCGTAACGGCTTACTGTTAGTAGACAACTACAACTCTAAATTTGCTGAAGGACTACCTTTTAAAGAAGCTATTATTAAAGGCTCGATGGAACGGCTCAACGCCATCCTAATGACTGCTTTAACTTCAGCCTTGGGTTTAGCACCTCTAGTCTTAGAAGGCGGCCCCGGAAAGGAAATATTGCAACCTTTGTCGATCGTAGTTTTAGGAGGATTGTTTACTTCTACAGCGTTAACTTTGTTAGTTTTGCCAGCTTTGTACGCTCAATTTAGAAAATTCTTAGAACCTAAAACGACTCATCTCATCTCTGGTAAATCGACGATCATAAAAAACAGTTTGTAGTTCCCTCTTTGAATCCGCAGCAGCATCGGAATTAAGTCCTATGCTGCGAACTAATCTTATTGCGGTCAATCGACCGGACGCGATATCATACTGTTGAGAAAGATATCTCGATATAAAAAAATGAGAATTTTGTTAGTTGAAGACGATATTCGCATTGCCAAACCCCTTGCAGAGGACTTAAGGCATCAAAATCACGTCGTAGATATAGCGACTGATGGCCTGGAGGGGTGGGAATATGCGCGATCGGCTAATTACGACCTAATTTTGTTAGATTTAATGCTGCCCAAATTAGATGGTATATCACTGTGCAAGCGTCTGCGTGCCGATCGCTCTCACGTCCTCATCTTGATGCTGACAGCACGCGATACCACCTCAGATAGAGTCATTGGACTAGATGCAGGAGCTGACGATTACTTGGTTAAGCCCTTTGAATTAGAAGAATTAGCCGCCCGAATTAGAGCTTTATCTCGGAGAATTCCAGAAACCAAGGCCCTGATTCTAACCCACGGTAATTTGCAACTCAATCCCAGTAGCTGCACCGTTACTTATGCAGGAAACGCTTTATCTTTAACTCCCAAAGAGTATATGATATTAGAATGTTTCTTAAAAAGTCCCACTCAAGTTTTAACACGCTCTGCAATTTTAGATAAATTGTGGGATTTTGATAAAGCTTCAGGAGAAGGAACAGTCAAAACTCACATCACAAATTTGCGTAGCAAGCTCAAAGCAGCCGGAAGTTCCGCAAATTTTATCCAAACAGTTTACGGCATTGGTTATCGACTCAGCAGCCATCACTAATAACTCAATACGGTTCATATAAAGCCGATACCTCTCTAGCTTGCCCCTACTCCCCCTTAAAAAAAGGGAGGGACAAAAAGTTACTCAAAGTCCCCCTTCTTAAGGGGAATTTAGGGGGATCTCCGGGGAATAAATAGTATTAACCCAAGCGTATTGACTAATGATTATATCAAAGTTTTTGAGACTTTGCACGTATATCTACAACTTTTATAGCTGATTATTTCTCCTAATTATGTTTGAAAAAATACGCTCTCGTTTGCTCTTCTCTTACCTGCTTGTACTGGCATCAATCTTAAGTATTTTTGCAATTGGCGTTAGAGTAATCTTCGCTCGCAGTCTCACCCAACAGCTAACAGACAAACTGACAGTTTTAGGAGAAGGAGCATCTGGTAACACAGAATGGGAAAACGGACGCATAAAATTTGATACTGATTTTAACGTGCAAACTCTGATTGATAACAATCAAGGCTTGCAATTATTTGACACTAACGGCAATACGATATTTCAGCAAGGGAAGTTTGTGCTTGCCATACCATTGTCATTAAGCGATACAGTACAATTACCAACGGCAAAAAATCGAATTCAAGGAATTACCTTGCCAATAAGTGAGAGGGAAGGTGGTAAACTAATCGGCTATATAAGAGTAAGCCAATCCCTCGAAGAAATTGACGAAACCTTAAATAAATTAAATTTAGGGCTAGGGAGTGGAATTCTTATAGCCTTGATTTTTAGCGGTGTTGGTGGAGTCATATTGACTCGTCTAGCGATGCAGCCAATTGAGGAAAATTTTCAAAGTTTAAAGCAGTTTACCGCTGATGCTTCTCACGAATTTCGCAGCCCATTGATGGCGATCAAAAGTAATCTAGCCGTAGCACTAAAATACCCAGAGGGAATGAGAGAGTCAGATGCCGAAAAGTTCCAGGCTATTGCTAGTGCGGCGAATCAAATGACGCAGCTAACCGAAGATTTGCTGCTGTTAGCACGAACCGATAAAGTGGTCAGCATCAATAAAGCTCCTGTCAATTTAACTGTTGTTTTGGAGAACTTAGTTCAGCTTTATCAGTCTCGCGCCGAACTAAAACAAATTAATTTAAAACCTCAGCTTACAGAAAATATTAATTTAATAGGTGATTTAAACCAACTAACACGACTGTTCACCAATTTGATTCAAAATGCACTTCACTACACGCCATCAGGAGGAACAGTTGAAATTACAGCCAACCGTCTCGGTTCCTATTGCATTGTCAGCGTGCGAGATACGGGTATGGGAATTGCACCCGAACATATTAAGCTGATTTTTGAGCGGTTTTGGCGAGCAGATGAATCTCGTTCCTATTGGAATGGAGGTTCTGGTTTGGGATTAGCAATAGCCCAAACCATTGCCCAAAATCACGACGGCTCAATTACCGTCACCAGTCAGCTAGCAGTTGGCAGTTGCTTCACTGTGAAATTGCCCTGTAACTATTTTTAAATAAGTTAAAATACATCGCTTGATTGATGTTTTATGAAGATTGCAAACTATTTAAAAAATATGATATAAATTGTACATGACTTGAACTTTCTTGAGTTGGATTGATTATGTTACGAAAAATTTATGAATTTTGGTTGCAGCATATAAACCCACGGTTAAATACTTTAATTGTGACAATTGGTGTAGTTGGACTTACCAGTTGTCTGCTAATCAGTTTTATTTTAGCGTGGTTATTTGAAGAAATATTAGAACGAGAAGCTTTTGCTTTTGATACTTCTTGGCTGTACTGGCTGCACGGATATGCAAATCCGAGTCTAGATGCTGTGATGCTAACAATTACTCAGCTTGCTGATCCCCGTGTAGTTATAGTGATTGTGGCAGTCACGCTGGGAATTCTCTGGTGGCAGCATCACCGCGAGGAAGCTAAATTTTTTGCTGTTGCTTGTTTGGGAGCCTTCATTCTCAATACTGGATTAAAGTTATTTTTTACTAAACCTCGTCCACATCTTTTTCCAAGCTTAATTGCAGAAACATCCTTTAGTTTTCCGAGCGGTCACGCTTTAGGAAGTTTTGTAATGTATGGGTTTCTAGCTTACCTGCTTTCCGCTCACTTTCCGAAGTTTTCCAAATTGATATATATTTTAGCTGTTTTGACGATCGCTCTTATTGGCCTGAGTCGGATGTATATAGGAGTACACTGGCCAACAGATATCATTGGTGGCTACGGAATCGGCTATCTTTGGCTGACGCTGTGCATCGCAATGCTGAGGTTACAAACCAGACAAGTCTAGTATTGCTTTGCTCAATTCGAGCGAATACCAAAGGGTAGCCTGTTATGGTGGTAAAAATCAAGCTACCCTATGATATAATGTTTAGTTAGTTGCTCGCAATCAGCAGGTGTTTGTAGTAAAAACTTCAGTTTTCATAAAAATATAAGGACTAAAGTCCTCACTACAAACCAATTTTATTCATCGTTAGCAGCCACAGTCGCCATGAGTTTTCTCTGAGTGAAAGTTGTGAAGGCGATACAAACTAAAAGTATTGAAAGCAGGACTATAGATGAGCCGACCGTACCAAAATTTAGACCGCCTTTTTCCTGTGATTTTGTCATCACATCCCCAAGTGTTGCACCAAAAGGTCGGGTGAGTACGAACGCAATCCGGCGTTGCTTAATCAGGGTATGAAAAAGGACTAGGCAAAAATCCAGAAGCTTTGTGGACAATGGTTTTTATGAATGGAATATTTAGCCGTTCCTACCGTAAATCAGCAATGCCCAAAAAAGAAGGTTCACAATCTAGGCACAGCATGGTAGAATATGATTCATGACGCAAGAATCATCTCCTCAAAAATT
>NZ_JAUBVR010000046.1:0-50013 GCF_036705955.1 Microcoleus sp. A6-C6
TATTTGGTATTTTATCCATCATTACAACTATGTTTTGAGCCAATGAATATCTAATCACTACATATTTATCACTACCCTGCCAACAAATAGTTGTACTGTGCACATAACATTGACAGCCATCTGTCAATCTTAATGACTTGTAATTTTGTTGGACGTAATCGATACTGGTAAGAAGTTCTCATTAAGCGGTGAATGTGTAATTTCAGTCGCGATTTATCAATTACTGTTAATATACTTGAATGCGTTACTTCGTGTCAAGTACGTAAATAAATATTTGTTTGCACACTCAGAGAGACTTCTATTGTCAAGTATTAACTTTTATCGCCAAATCTCCAATGGCAACATAAATGGTTAAAATATATTAAGAAAAGTTGAATGAAATAATTTGTTCGTCTCGTCATCCACCCGCTCACTGCTCAACGCTTGCATCGTATAAGGTTGTGAGCGGGTGGAATCAGGAGTCTCACCGCGCCTTTCATCCCACACTATATCGCTTCGATTAGTGTGGGGATTCCCGTCTGTTTAGCTAAATGCTTTGCACTGTATTTACTGAGCACAATATGTGTCGTTGCTGAATCAAGGTTTGATATACACCCCGCCCGCTTATGTGCGGGGATTATTGACACTTGATTTGTCGATCGCCCGTTTTTTTAAGTATTATTACTGATTGACAAATGCAGCCAGTGTCTTAACTTATCGGAAATGACCGAAAAAGGGCGATCGCACCGCTAAACCAGAGGTCGCTCGAAAGCCTGGGTGCGATCGGTCAATTAATGCTTACTCGGTTCGCACCTTACCAATAACCTCTCGCTTGACCCCGACTCGGAGGGCTACCAGTGAAGTTGTGCCGCGGCCGGTAACGTATGTTGCATCGAGAAAACTTGCTAGTCCGTTCCAACCGAGTTGCGATCTGCAGCTAAAATGGCATAAAAGCAAAAAATCTGTACGTTTAGCTACTTTTTTACAAATTGTTATGGTATCTTGACTTTAGTAGAGGCTGGCTCAAACAATTTAAAACGCCCGGTTATCAAATAACTTTTATGGTTGACCCTAAAAAAATTCTGCTGAAATGGGAAAGATATTGGTTTAAAATTCTTGGTAGGTGGCAATCGTGTGCATTGACTTGCCCAATAGAAAGACCTCATCACCGACATATTGTTTGGAGTTGGATTGGCAGTTTTTTGGCAATTACCGCAACGTCCTATCTTTCTGTAAAAACTAATTCTCCTTTACTAATGGCTCCGTTTGGCGCTACAAGTGTTCTAATATTTGGTGTCCCTGACAGCCCCTTGGCTCAACCCCGGAATGTCATTGGGGGAAATTTCTTAGCTGCTCTAGTAAGTTTAATAATTCTGCATTTTTTCGGTTCTTCTCCTGTTGCGATGGGGATAGCGGTTTCTAGTGCGATCGGAGTTATGCAGATGACCAAAACTCTACATCCGCCTTCGGGAGCAGTTGCGTTAGTCGTCATGATGACCAAACCAGACTGGCAATTTTTGCTAACACCTGCTTTTGAGGGATCGATGATCTTGGTCTTGTGCGCCGTGATATTTAATAATTTAGCGGACGAAAGGACGTATCCCAATCACTGGCTATAGCATGGTCTTTGATTAGTTCAATTTATAACTGCGATCGCAATTTCATATACAATTTCTGGGCTGGTGACAAAGATATTTAAGAGATAGACTGTTATGAGGGTTGCAGCACGCAACCCTTCTCGATCAGCTATCTCTACTCATGGTTCGCTTTTTTGCCTGGTTGAGCAATTACCAAAAAATGTATAATAACGCTATCAAAATTATTCTTGATTCTTTTTTTCAGATTCCATCAAAAGCGATCGGTTAAATTGGTTAAAACAATCGATTGCCGAACTTCCTTCCACATCGAACTACTATGATTCAAGGCACTACTAAACTGCTCGGAGTAATTGGTCATCCGATCGCACATTCTCTGTCGCCGGCGATGCACAATGCTGCTATTTCTCACTTGGGAGTCGATTTTGTTTACCTCCCATTTCCGGTAAAACCAGAGGATTTAAAGGCTGCGCTGGCAGGATTTGCGGCGATCGACCTTCGGGGATTTAGCATCACGATTCCCCACAAACAAGCCATTTTACCGCTGCTGTCGTCGGTTTCCCCGATCGCCCGATCGATCGGCGCAGTCAACACCGTCTACCGCACTGACAAAGGTTGGTGCGGCACAAATACTGACGTAGAAGGCTTTCTCGCGCCCCTGCAAACCCCCACTTACCAACCTAGGGAGGGCTCCGATTGGAGTCAGAAAGTAGCGGTAATTTTGGGGAATGGTGGGGCGGCGAGAGCTGTTGTGGCTGGATGCGCTCAATTGGGATGTGCCGAGATTCACGTTGTCGGGCGCAACGCCCAAAATTTAGCGGAGTTTCAGCAGAGTTGGGTTAATTCTCCGATGCCCGTGCCGAATTTGCAGGCTCACACTTGGGACAATTTGTCAATGTTAATTTCGCAGGCGGATTTGCTGGTGAACACAACTCCTGTGGGTATGTATCCGCACGGGGAAAAGTCGCCGGTTTCGGCGGATTCGTTCGATCAAATCAACGCAGGTGCGATCGTCTATGATTTAATTTACACTCCGAATCCTACTCAGTTTCTCAAGGATGCGCGGAGGAGGGGGGCTATCCCGATTGACGGACTCGAAATGCTAGTTCAACAAGGAGCCGCCGCCTTGAAAATTTGGCTGGACACAGAATCCGTCCCTGTGGATGTAATGCGCCAAGCCTTGCGGCAGCATTTAGGCTTAGAGTGATGCTATGGGCGATCGCACTAGGGAAACGGCACAGGGCTGTTTCCCTAGAGATGTTAAAAATTCGATCATGAATTCGCGCTAAGCTGGGAATCAAAATATACTTGCGCTGCAACTTATGAAATTTCGAGCTATCAGTCTTTTTTTTGTCACTTGCGCGATCGCAATTTTTAGTTTGGTATACACTCCACCGGCTTGGGCTCTGACACAGATCAAACTTTCAGATCTTTCTTATCGCGAATGTCCGGCAGAAATGGCAGAAGGAACAGTTACCAGCGGCAGTTCTATGGAAGCTAACTGCTTTTTGATTACAGGGAAAGCTGAAAATAGTAGTGGCAAACCTGTTTTTGATGCTGATATTTTCGGACGTATTTATGATGCAGATGAAAATCCGGTGATGCAAAACCGCACTCGCTTGGGATCTATCGAAGAAGTTCCTCCCGGAATTAGCGATTTTCAGCTCAGAATTTCGGTTGCTGCCAATCAGCGAACACCTTTGCAGCTCAAGCAATTTAAAGCTACAGGTTTTAGTGGTGTGGTTCGTCGCTAATCAAACTATTGGAGATTTTAGATTGCTGATTTGAGATTTTGGGTTGGCTGTTGAGAAACTGCGATGCAGTTTTCGATTTCTGATTGTAGATTTTAGATTGTTCAGTTGCTTTCAATTGGTTATATCTAACACAATACAGTTCAGCTCAAACAGTCCAGTCGGGAAAACAAGAGTGAAAAACAGATACTGCGATTGCTTCGTTCCTCTCTTCGGACAACTTCTAACTGAACCGTATTGAGATCTAATGTACAATTAACTCCCCGGCTTTTCAACCGGCGAGTTAATTTAAAAATCTCAAATCTTAATTTTAGTGGCCGGCAGCTAGGTTTGTTAAACAATTTAGCCTATATGTTTAAAAACTTAAGCTTTCCAACTACAAGGCTGTTTGCAAGCTGCTCAAAAGACGGATCAAGAATTCCGAGCCGAACTGAAGGACAAAAAAGGCAATCAGCGGTGAAAAGTCAATCCCTCCTAGGGGGGGGATAATCGAACGGAATAAATTCAAGTAAGGGTCTGTTAACTGACTCAAAATCGAAAACGGGGGGTCGTACCAATTGATATTGGGGAACCAGCTCAACAGCACCCTAACAATCATTAGTGCTACATAGATTTGCACAAATGTGGACAGCGTGGTAGCCAACAGGCCTATGGAATAACTCATATATTGTGCTGAAAGTTTGAGTAAAGTTTACAAACACTTTAACTTTAGCTTTAAGTTTAGCATAGCTGGGGGAAAGGGGGAGAGTGAGGGAGTGGCAGAAGAGGAGCATTTTTGTTGTTCCTTGTTCCTTGTCGCTTCCCCTTCGATCGCGAAAAATGAAGAAAGAAATGTGCGACAGTTGGTCGATCGCCCGCATTCTACTCCCAGACTACTCTAAAATCTTTCATAGATTCAGGAGTCTTTGGCGATCGAACCTTCGCTGTTGTGGGCTGGCGCGTTCCCGTTGACATCGCCGAGTTGCAGCCGCACGTCATCAATTGCCTGATTTAGCTGGGCAATTTTATCTTCCAAACTCAGCCTTGCTACTTCCATCCCTTCGGCTTCGAGTTGGCTGGCTTTCCTCTGGCGCATCTTTCTTGCGTTGGCGTCGGAAGGTTCACTCAGCAAAGCTTCAGCAGCGCGCCGCGACAGCACCGCGCCCAAAACTGCCCCCACCAAGCCCCCAACTGCGGCTCCGGCAATAAATCCGCCTGTAAAACCCTCTCGATTGCTCATTGCTCAACTCAACTGCGCGATATTTCCTTGATTTGTCTATTTTGACACTCTCTGGAGCGATCGACCGGGAGATCGTTAATTGCCTGGTAAGGCGATAATTCCGACTTCTTGGTTAAAGCGGATCATCTCCAAAGATCGATCGCCATAAAGGTCTTCAATGTGCTCTAAGCAGCAGTCGATCGCGAAATCGTTCAATTCAGCAGGCTCAATGCCGTACATATCCTGAAACACCCCCTCGTCTACCCGGCAAAAGCGGGGTCGATCGTCATAAATTCCGCATTCTCGCGTTTTCTTGTCAAAATTGATACACCAACCGTCATCTCCGACTAAGCTCAAGTAGGTTCCTAATTCCTCTTCAGATAAATACTCGTCTAAGTCTGGGCGCTCTGTTGGTTCTAGGTAACAACAAGCACCGCACTGCTTTATGCAACGCCAAGTAGTCATAGTTTCGTTCGATTTTAGATTTTAGATTTTAGATTGGGAACACTCCGACAACGGGCATTAATTCCCCGGTTCCCTGTGAATGGGAGGTCGATCGTTCTTTACATTTTGTTGAATTTTGTAAACTTCCTTAAAAAATAGGGCCGATCGCCCGGTAAAATCAGAAGCGGATTTTCTAATCAACAATCTAGACTTAATCAATACAGTAGGAGGACACATGGACTTTATAACCGATCTTTTCAGCGGCCTGGGCGGTGTAAACTACCAACTGATTATTCAGGTAGCTTTACTTGCAGCAGTCGTGCTTTCGGGCCCGATCGTGATTTTTCTATTGGCTGCTAAAGGCGGCGACTTGTAATTGTAGCACGGCTGGCGATCGATGGTTGGGAGTTTTGATTTTTAAATGTGATGCAAAATTCCCAAAGCTCGATCGCCAATTTTCGCTGATTTTCCCTGCTGCACTAGATTTCCGCTCAAATACCGCTATCATATCGTTTCCGGTTGCATCGTCAGGTGATTTAACCACAGAGAACGCAGAGAACACAGAGGGAGATCAGAGAGATGAATAATTCCGATGAACAGAGGATTTGATATCAAATGCCGAGGGCGTGTTTAGCCGTTTGAATCAAATTCTCAAAAAAAGGTAGAGATACATCGACTTCTTTAGCATCCTGACGGGAGTTCCCCAACAAACCGATATGTTGTCCCGGTGCTACAGCCAAAACTTGCCCTTGAGAGTTACGAATTCTCAACTCCTCTTGAGAACCGGTGGGAGACAGACTGCAAGAATAAGTGCGATCGCAATAATCAAACTCAACTTTTCCAAACACCTGCCGCCTCGAACTCGCAGCACTTGCAGGTAAGCGGACACCCAACAATTCTAACTCAACCGAAGTCCTGCCATTAAAACTATTTTCCCGCAATCGGTAAGCAATATCAACCCGCCGAGGCAAAGGAAAATATTCCCCCCAACGCCAAGCAATCCCCTTGACACTAGCCGAGCCTTTTTCATCTTGAGTTGCAGTTAGTTTAACGTGGCCTCCTTTACCCACAATTTTCTGTTCAGTGATGCAAACATTAGGAGTCCAAAATACAGGAGCCTTATTTTCAATCCCGCAAGGTTCCAAAGCATCAATTTGTCGGTAAAGATCGAGATTAATCTCAGCCAAATCCGCTCGCACATCTACAGAAACCAGCGGCTTGAGGTGTTCCGGCTGCAAACATTGATTCGCAAAAACTGACAGTTGATGGCGAAATTGTTCGAGATTATGGGCCGGCATAGAAAAACCGCCAGCCGCTTTATGTCCGCCAAATTTAGTTAATAAATCCGCGCAAAAATTCAGCCCGTCAAATACATTAAACTCAGGAATTCCCCTCGCCGATCCCCGGATGATATTAGCCGTTTCGCCACCCTCATCCTCAAAAGTACCGATAAAAACGGGTACGCCATAACGTTCCAGCAACCGAGAAGCCACAATCCCGATCACCCCGTGGTGCCAACCGGGTTGCACAACAACTAAAACCCGTTCCTGCTGTAAATTTATCGCACTTTTCTCACACCAGGCGATCGCTTCCTGCTCAATTTCCTGACACAACTCCTGCCGGCGCTGATTGATTTGTTCGCACTGCATCGCGTTTTTGAGTGCCAATTCGCGATCGTCCGTCGTCAGCAACTCTATCACAATTTGAGGGTCAGCCAGCCGCCCCACAGCATTAATCCGCGGCCCCAGCCGAAAACCAATATCTTCAGGCTTTAACGTATTATTAGCTTGACTTTTTGAATTAAAAAGAGGTAAAGTTTCCGCACTTCCCGCCTGCACTCCGGCAACTTGAATCAAAGCTTGAACGCCAGCTAATTGCGAGTGAGGCAACAGCCGCAAGCCCCGCTTTACCCAGCGGCGATTAACCCCAGTCAAAGGAGCTAAATCCGCAATAGTTCCCAAAGTAAATAACTCCAGCAGCGGATTCACCAACCCGCCAACTTTATTGAGATCCTGAGCCAAAGTAATCGCCAAAACATAGGCAACGCCTACTCCAGCCAAACCGCGATAAGGCGAAGATTCCGCAATTAATTTTGGGTTGAGAATAGCATCCGCCGGCGGTAGTTTTGGCGGCAAATCGTGGTGGTCTGTAATAATAACTTTAACACCGAGTTCTCGCGCTCTCGCCACCGGGCCGTAAGCTGCAATCCCGTTGTCAACAGTCAAAATCAGAGCCACACCCTCGGAGTGAAATTCTTCTACAATGCGATCGTTAATCCCGTAACCTTCCCGCATCCGGCTGGGAATAGCATAATCCACCTTCGCCCCCAGAGCCCTCAGAGCTCGCAGCAACAAAGCCGTGCTCGTCATCCCGTCAGCATCGTAATCGCCGCAAATCGCAATTTTCTGCCCTCCCGAAATCGCCTCCCGCAACAATTTGACACTCGCAGCCAAATCGGGAAACTCATCCATTGGCGCGGGCAAAACCAGAGATTCCGGTTCGATAAACCCCTGCACTTCTTCCAGAGAATCGATGCCCCGGTTAATCAGTACCTGTGCTAGCAAAGACGACAAACCGATTTCTGCGGCAAACTGTTCGGCTTGCTGCGGTTGAGGCGAATAAATTTGCCACCGTTGGTTGGGCAATCGGGGAGAATTCGGGGGCAAAGATGTCGGTAGCTCTTGCACGGAAGCTGAGGTCTAAAGATACATAACCAATCTTACCGAATTAAGTGCATCAATCAGTTAATCAATTTTATATTTTAGATTTTAGATCGATCCTAAAGATGAATTTTTTGGGTAAAATCCAAAGGTTGTTTGTAGGAAAGCTTTTTTCGGAAGCCCTCACCGCACGCAAATAGGGATACCAGCGCCCGATAGAAGTCGTGAAGAGCCCCTAATTTTAGACCAAAGTTCCAACCCCCAGATTGCATCTGCCCTTGTCCATCGCCAATCGAAAATACTTTGGGCGCAGACGACTGATTTAATTTTATGAGGAGAATTGCATGAATGTCGATCGACCGTCTTGGTTTAAAATTGCATTACAGCTTCGCGGCTCCGTCATTCCCTCAATTTGGCCCAGGGTTTTACTGTGCGGCGGCTTTGGACTTTTTATTTCCCTGCTGCATTTTTTGAAATGGCCGGTTTCCTTGCCAATTTTATCTAGTATTGTACCGAGTATTGTGCTTGGTTTACTGTTAGTTTTTCGGACAAATACAGCATACGAAAGATTTTGGGAAGGTAGAAAATTGTGGGGAACCTTAGTTAATAACGTCCGCAATTTAGCGCGCCAAGTCTGGGTAGCAATTGAGGAAAAAGACCCGCAGGATAGCGTTATAAAAAAGTCAGCTCTGCGCCTGTTACCTGCCTTTGCAGTAGCGATGAAATTGCATTTGCGCCAAGAATCTATAAATTCAGAATTAGAGGCGTTGATGTCACAATCGCAATATCAAAAACTCAAGTCTATGAACAATCCGCCGCTAGAAATCGCTTTTTGGATAGAGGATTATTTACACAATCAGTACGAGCGTAATTGCCTTGATGTCTATCAGTTAACTTCTATGAAGGAGTTGCTCAACTCTATGATTGATGTATTAGGTGGCTGCGAGCGGATTTTGAAGACACCTATCCCTTTGGCTTACGCGATTCACCTGAAGCAGCTATTGTTGCTTTACTGTTTGGCACTGCCCTTTCAAATTGTGAAGGATTTGACTTGGGGAACCGGCCCTGTTGTGGCTTTAATTAGTTTTACTTTGTTCGGGATCGAAGAAATCGGAATTGAAATTGAAAATCCCTTCGGGCATGATACCAATGATTTGCCTTTGGACAATATTTGTGCTGCCATGCAGCGGAATATTGACGATTTAACGACTTTATCTCCTAGCGTTCACCAACAGGTGAAAGATAAGTAGAATTATTAGTCATTGGTCATTAGTCATTAGTAGTTGTAGGGTGCGTCGCTATGAAAGATTACCGAATAAAATCGATAATAGATCGAGCGACGCACCTGCGCGTATAAGATTGAGTCAAGAAAGCCAATAATTTGATTACACCTCTTGCATAAATCACGGGATAGATAGAGAAACCGCAGATTTTAGGCAGATAAACACAGATAAACGCAGATGTTTTTAAGATAGGAGAGTGAGTGAGTGCAATCTTGTCGATTGTCGCAAAATTTGTGATAAATTGTTAGACATTAATTTCTAATAATCAACCGCATCAACCCAGCTAAAACCAACAATAAAGGCGTCAGCCAATCTCCCCAGCGCACGTACAAAGTCCTAGTTTTCCGCCGATAAATTGTAGCATCTTGGACTTCGTAGGTATTAAGTCCAGACTTCCAAACCGTCTCGCCGTGAGGATTTACAAAAGCAGAGTACCCCGTATTAGTTGCGATAACTGCCCATCTATCTGTTTCAATTGCGCGCATCACATCGAGGGCGTGATGTTGGGCCAGCATCGGCGGTTTGTAATGGGCATTGTTGGAAGCTGTAATCATAAATTCGCCTCGCTGTGCTGCTTGATATCGGAAATTTTCAGCAAAGGCGGAATCGTAACAAATTCCGACAATGGCGCGGCCAAATGGCGTATCAAACAATTGTTTTGAGTTTCCTGGTATTAAACGAGCATCTAAGGGTGACAGTCGATTTATGATCCCGCCTAATATTTCGTAAAAAGGGATATATTCGCCTAAAGGTACTAGCTTTAGTTTATCGTAGCGACCGACAATTTGTCCCGTTTTGTCGATCGCCAATAAGCTATTAGTGAGACCGTTTTCTTCCTGTCCAAATCCTCCAACCCAAGCCACTACACCGCGTTCGAGAATAGCTTGGTAAAAGGAAAGAGTGGAACGCTGATATTCATTTGTCCATATAAAAGGCAAAGCGGTCTCTGGAATTAACACAGCATCGACTTTTCTGTCTGCTAACTCTTTATATCCAGCGGTGTAACCTTCCAAAGCGCGCCGCCAGCCCCCGGAGTCAAACTTAATTTCGTTAGGAATATTTCCTTGAATAATCCCAATTTTTAATGCTGTTCCGGCTTCTTGAATTAAGGGGCGATTGTACAAACTCCAGCCGACAATATGCAAAACTAAAAACAAACCCGCAGGCAAAATATAAGCAGCCCACTTCTTCTTTTTTCCTTCTTCCTTTTCTTCACTCCCTTCTTCCTTCTTCCCTCTTCCTTCTTCCCTCTTCCTTCTTCCTTCTTCCTTCTTCCCTCTTCCTTCAATAAAAGCTTCGGCAATTAAGCCATTTACTGCTACGATGGCTGCTGTTACTGCGGCGGGGCCGGAGAGTTGACCGAGGTGCAATATTGGTAAATTGTGCGGGCTTTGGGTGTATGATAGTGATGTCCACCACAGCGAACCTGTACTCCAAATACTTTCTAAGGCGCACCACAAAGCTGTGCCAATTAAAACGCGGATTAATGCTGAGAATTGAGTTTTACCCCCCCCAGCCCCCCCTTGTAAAGGGGGGGAGTTAAGAGTAAGAATAGGATTTTTTCTGGGTACTGTGAGGGAGTTGAGAGTTACAAATAGCCACGCCCAAACGGCTACTAAGGCGGCTCCCCAGAGGGTGATGAAGGCCCAGCAAAAAAGTGCGATCGCCAGACTGGGCCACCAAGGAACCCCCAACCAAGTCATGGGGTGTATTCCCATAATCCAAGATAAGGCTAATCCGTGATAGCCAATTCCCCAAAGAGAAGGAAGAAGGAAGAAGGAAGAAGGAAGAAGGAATAAGAAAGAAGGAAGAAATTTTTGTTTTTTTTCTGTGATTATCGGCCGTTGATAACTGGCAACCAAAACCCATAGGGGAGCTAATGCTATCCAGGCTAGCGGCCAAGCATTGAATGGCGCTGTTGTCAATGCCATCGAAATGCCGCTGAAAAGTGCGATCGCTGGGCCTAATATTTGAGATTTCTGAACTGCGAGTTTTTCAAATTTAAGCCTGTTAAATATCGTCACTTTGATAATTGCTAAAAATAATAATGCCTAATCAATATATCAGATTAATCAGCCAGAAGGAAATCTCTTAAATTATACTTACCCAAACAAAAAGCGCCCTCATTTGGAGAGAGCGCTTTTTGTTAATCAACAGCTAAATTTAGCCGTTGATGGCAGGAGCAACCATTGCTACTGGGGTGACTTCACCGGCGGCCAAGTCGAGGGGGAAGTTGTGAGCGTTGCGCTCGTGCATTACTTCCATACCCAAGTTGGCGCGGTTGATCACATCCGCCCAGGTGTTGATGACGCGACCTTGGGAGTCGATAATCGATTGGTTGAAGTTGAAACCGTTGAGGTTAAATGCCATCGTGGAAATACCCAAAGCGGTAAACCAAATGCCGACAACTGGCCACGCACCTAACAAGAAGTGCAAAGAACGGCTGTTGTTAAAGCTGGCATATTGGAAAATTAAACGACCGAAGTAGCCGTGGGCTGCAACGATGTTGTAGGTTTCTTCTTCTTGACCGAATTTGTAACCGTAGTTCAAAGATTCGGTTTCGGTTGTTTCGCGAACCAAAGAAGAGGTAACGAGAGAACCGTGCATGGCAGAGAACAGTGCACCGCCGAAGACACCAGCTACTCCCAACATATGGAAGGGGTGCATCAGGATGTTGTGCTCGGCTTGGAACACGATCATGAAGTTGAATGTGCCGCTGATTCCCAGGGGCATACCGTCAGAAAAGCTGCCTTGTCCGATCGGATAAATCAAGAATACTGCGGTAGCAGATGCCACAGGTGCGGAGTAAGCCACGCAGATCCAAGGACGCATTCCTAAGCGATAGCTCAGTTCCCACTGACGACCCATGTAGCAAAAAATGCCGATGAGGAAGTGGAAAATGACGAGCTGGTAAGGGCCGCCGTTGTACAACCATTCGTCTAAAGAGGCTGCTTCCCAGATGGGATAGAAGTGAAGCCCGATCGCATTCGATGAAGGAACGACAGCACCACTGATCAGGTTGTTACCGAACATCAAGGAACCTGCAACTGGTTCGCGGATGCCGTCGATATCTACAGGAGGAGCTGCGATGAAGGCGATGATGTAGCAGGTGGTGGCGGTCAGCAGAGTCGGGATCATGATCGTCCCGAACCAGCCCACATAAATCCGGTTATCGGTGCTAGTTACCCACTCGCAGAACCGTTCCCAAACGTTGCCGCTTTCGCTGCGCTGTACGGTTGTTGTCATTTGTTTTATGATTGCTTAATTGAATTTTCAATGTTCGTTGTGGGGATGCCCCACGCTTATATTAGTAACACCATTCACTAAAGTTTGCCAAGGGTTTAGTGCTGACAATTAAAACATTTTACAAATATTTACAAACATTGATTTTTAGTGAATATTTGTAGTTATTTGCAAAGTAATGTTACATAAGTAATACGGTTAAATACAGCGAACAGAAGAGCTGAATCTATTATCTGTAGGTTTATTCAGCAGTTGACTTCAATTACTGTTGTTCAGGTCGATCGCCTTTCTATTTAAATATCTCTTAATTAGGTCTTGAACAAATTATTTTTAATATTTATTCACATATTATCCGTGGATTCGGCACACATAAGTTTTTATTGGGAGAATACTGGAAATTGGGTGATTGTGCGATCGCACTATAGCAGTGGACAGTGGACAGTTGACAGTTGACAGTTGCATAACGGGAATCAAATCATTGATGCTTGACGGGTATCGGCTCTATTCATGAAGTTATTTATGTCCTCACTGATGTGGCGGTTGCTATACATTCTCAACAATTCCCCATCAACCGGATTCATCAACTAAAAACCCAGTTTATGAGGCGCTTTGCAATAGCCATAAACCGGGTTTCTGAGGATGAGTTCGTAAGTTGTGCGTCAAAATTAACCTTTAGCCAGGGGGCCACTTCATCTGCCGTCCGCCGAGAATGTGAAGGTGCAGGTGGTCTACAGTTTGGCCGCCGTCGTTGCCGGTATTAATCACGACGCGATAGCCGTTGCTGAGTCCGAGTTGTTCTGCTACGCGCTTGACAGTCAGGAGCAGGTGTCCCATGAGCGCATGATCTCCCGATTCGGCATCGGCTAATTTGGGAATAGGTTTTTTGGGAATGACGAGGATGTGGACTGGCGCTTGCGGATTGATATCTCTGAAGGCGAGGGCCAAGTCGTCCTCATAAACGATGTCTGCTGGAATCTCTTTGCGGATGATTTTGCTGAAAAGCGTTTCTTGGGTTGTCATGGGTGTTAAAGAAGGAAGAAGGAAGAAGGAAGAAGGAAGAAGTGGGAAGTGACAAGGGCGAAGGTGCAAGACGGAAGGGGGAAGATGGAAGGGACAAGGAGAGGAGGGAAGGGGGAAGACTCAGGAGGAGATCAGCAAAAAGAGAAAAGGAAGAGGCAAGGAAAAGTTTTTCTTGCTTCTTCCGATATTCATTAGTCATTGTTAATCATAATATATGATGAATCAAAGACAGGCAAATTAAGGATCGAGAAAAATGCTTGCTAGGGTTTGGAGTGCATCGATCGTAGGAATTGACGCGGTAAAGGTGGGTGTGGAGGCTGATGTGTCGGGGGGGCTGCCGAAAATTGTGGTTGTGGGGTTGCCCGATTCTGCGGTACAAGAAGCTAAAGAAAGGGTTAAGGCTACGCTGAAAAATTCGGGATACTCTTTTCCGATGCGGAGTATTGTGATTAATTTGACTCCGGCGGATTTGCGAAAGGAAGGGCCAAGCTTTGATTTGCCGATCGCCATTGGTATTTTAGCAGCATCGGAACAGGTCAGCGGTGAGTTGTTGGGAGATCATTTATTTTTGGGGGAACTCTCTTTAGATGGGAGTTTGCGGCCTGTGGCTGGGGTTTTGCCGATCGCCGCTGCTGCTCAAAGAATGGGTATTTCGGGATTGATTGTGCCGATGGCAAATGCGGCCGAAGCTGCTTTAGTCAACGGCATATCTGTTTACGGTTTTGAGAATATATTTGCAGTTACTGATTTTTTAAACAATCCTCAAGTTTATTCGCCGGTAGAAGTAAACGGTAGAGAAGAGTTAGCAAAAAGGCGGATTCCCGGTTTAGATTTAAAGGATGTAAAGGGGCAAATTCACGCGAGACGGGCTTTGGAAATTGCGGCGGCGGGGGGGCACAATTTAATTTTTGTGGGGCCGCCAGGGAGCGGTAAGACTATGCTGGCGAGACGTTTGCCTGGTATTTTGCCGCCGCTGACTTTTGATGAAGCTTTGGATGTGACTCAAATTCATTCGGTGGCTGGGTTGTTGAAGGATAAGGGAAGCTTGGTGAGCGATCGGCCTTTTCGCAGTCCTCACCATTCAGCATCGGGGCCTTCTCTGGTTGGCGGCGGCAGTTTTCCGCGTCCGGGTGAAATATCTTTAGCACATCGCGGCATACTTTTTTTGGATGAATTAACTGAGTTTAAACGAGATGTTTTGGAGTTTTTGCGGCAACCGTTGGAAGATGGTTATGTGACGATTTCTCGGACTAGACAATCGGTGATGTTTCCGGCACAATTTACCTTAGTTGCGAGTACAAATCCGTGCGCTTGCGGTTACTACGGCGATACGATCCAACAATGTACTTGTTCGCCGCAAAAGAGGGAGCAATATTGGGCAAAACTTTCGGGGCCTTTGATGGATCGGATTGATTTGCAGGTGGCGGTTAATCGTTTGAAACCGGAGGAAATTACGCGACAGCCGACGGGGGAGGAGTCGGAACCGGTACGGGTGAGGGTGCAGAGGGCGCGAGAGGTGGCGACTCGGCGTTTTCAGTCGGAATCTGGCTTGCGGTGCAATGCCCAGATGCTAAGCAGCCACATTAACGAATGGTGTCAGTTGGATGATGCTTCGCGGAATTTGTTGGAGATGGCGATTCGGAAGTTGGGGCTGTCGGCGAGGGCTAGCGATCGAATTTTGAAGGTTGCTAGAACTATTGCTGATTTGTCGGGGGATGAAAGCCTGAAAACCAATCATGTGGGGGAGGCGGTGCAGTATCGGACGATCGATAGGATGCAGTAATGGGGATTTGTGCGATCGGCTTTCAAGTCGTAAGTTGATATATTGCAGGTCGGTATTTTGGTTCGGGAATGGGTTTTCCCGCAGCTTTTGCAGCTTCGGGCCATGCTGTTTTAGCAATCTGTACTTCCTGCAAAGCTGATTCTGGGGTTTCGCCAAAAGCGGAACAGTATTTTAAATCAGAAATATCGGCAATATAGCCTTCATCTTGGTTGCTGTAAAAAATATTGATGTGATAGTCTTTCATGGTTCATCATCCTCTATTGTAAGAGCGTATTCCTCGATTGTGGTTCGCTATCTCTTGATATTAAAAATTTACGCAATCTGCAATCGTTTCCCGAATGTCTGAGGTTCTGGTAGAGGTTTGCCATCTTCTTGATATAGCTCAATCAAGGTTTCTAACAATTCTTGTCCGTGTTTTGCTGCTTCCTCGTAAGTGTCTCCGTGAGTGCAAGGCTGCATGATCTCGGTAAACTCAGGTAAGCTGACAACAAAAAGTTGATCTTCTTCTGACCACTGGATGATGAGACTGTAATGGCTATTCATTCTTCTATCTCCTTCAGCTTCTGCAAGGTTGATTAACTTCTCTAAATATAGTTTAGCATCATTTCCGTCTTTGCCACCTATGACAATAGCTTGTGCTAATTTTTGATGCTTCAGTTTATGCCGTACAGTACAATAGATGTGATGCCGTAAAAAAATGTAAAATGGAAGCAATACAACTGTCTTTATTCTCAAATGAGGAACAAAAAGTTCCTGTCAAAAAGCCGAAGCAAGCAAAATTAGGGCGTTACGAACGCATCCAACGCGAACTAGAAGCAGATGAATCCGATCCTTACAAGGTTTTCATTGATATTGAATCTCAGTCAATGCCCGCCTCAGACTATAGATTTGTAGATCTTTTCTGCGGTGCGGGCGGAATGACACAAGGTTTATTGCAAGCAGGTTTTAGACCAGTAGCAAGTGTTGAAGTTAATCCCATTGCTTCTGCAACTCATATCAAAAATTTTCCAGATTGTCATCACTTTTGCGACGACATCAAAAACTTAAATTCCCAAAAGTTGCTCGCTCAAATTGGTTCACCGGAAGTTCATCTTGTTGTAGGTGGGCCGCCGTGTCAAGGTTTCTCAGTTGCCGGAAAACGCGACCCCAACGACCCTCGAAACCGCCTGTTTAGAGAGTTTGTCCGTATCGTCTCGGACATACGTCCCTGGTACGTTGTCATGGAAAATGTGCCGGGAATTCTGACTATACAGAAAGGGGCTGTTAAGCAAGCTATTTGCGAGGCTTTTGAGGAAATTGGCTATCCCCACATTTCCGTTGCGGTGCTGGAATCAGCCGCCTATGGAATTCCGCAAATCAGGCCGCGAGCGATTTTTATTGCTAACAGATTTGAGATGCCAAATCCCTATCCTAAGCCACAATTGTTATCTGAACAATACACAGCAATTGAGTCAGCAATTGATGATTTACCAGAGTATACTCGTATACCAGAAATTAACCACGAGTGGACTCGCCATTCTGCTCAGTATATGGAAAGACTTGCTAAAGTTCCGGCTGGAGGTTCTTTGTATGCAAGCTACGCAGATGCTTTTAAGCGACAGTATCCGGGGAAACCGAGCATGACTGTGAAAGAAAATCACGGCGGCACTCATATTCATCCTTATCTGAATCGCGTTATTTCAGCCCGCGAAATGGCTAGATTGCAAACTTTCCCGGATTCATTTATTTTTGAAGGTTCAATGAAAAAGGCAATGTGGCAAATTGGAAATGCCGTGCCACCCCGCTTAGCAGAGTGTATCGGCTTGGCACTTATTCCATATTTGACTGATATTGCTTTGAACAAATTTATGCAGCCTGAAATAATCGTTCTAGCTTCTTAGTTGCTGGTAATGGTTTACCTTCAGCTTGACAGCTATCGATTAGTAACTCTATTACCTCTCGCGCATTGTATATGGCTTCTTCATAAGAATCTCCGTGAGTGACTGGCTGCATTACATCCTCAAATTCCGGCAAAAATACGACAAAGCATCGATCTTCTTCTGACCATTGGATAACAACTGTATATTTCATGGTTCTGTCTCCTCTGCTTCGATTTTCTTGAGCGCCTCAAGTGTTTCGTTGACTAACTTCTCTAAATATAGTTTAGCATCATTTCCGTCTTTACCAGCTATGATAATAGCTTGTGCTAATTTGGGATGCTTCCACTTACTATGACTACCTTTTGCTGGCTCAAAAATGAATCCTGCTTTGAGCAATATGCTTTTCAACTCTCGAATCTTCTTAGGCATAAGTGAATATTAGCATAGATTGTGCAAAGACTGAGGCTTAATCAAATGTTGCTCGGAGTCACGATATTGTGAAATGCGTCTGGAACGACTTAATCCTACCGATTACTTTATGCGACCGAGGCTGTTCAGTACCATACAATAGAGTGGACAGGCGATCGCATCATAGGAAATGTAGCGATCGCACTCTTGAGCCAAGTTGGACTTTTATATCAATCCTTATCGAAGTAAAACCCTATGGTAACTCCGAGCAAACCTACTTGGGGAGTAATGATCAGGGGAATTAAATCCTTGAGTAACCCTTTATCAGAATTTGGCATTAACGAGCTTACCCCTACTAAAACAAAAGTCGTAACCAGCGACGTAGCAAACATTGTCAGCAAACGATTAGCAATTTTTGAGCGAGTCCGCTCTCTATTTTTACCAACCCAAGCCTCTACATTTTGGCAGACTTCCTCGCTAGGGGGAACGCTAAGAATGTAGTCACTAATATCCAGTTTGCTGTCCAAAACGATTCGCTCAAGAGTATCGTTATGCTTAGGCTGGATATAGCAATAGTTGTGAGGATGGTACTGTTTTTTGTTCATGGGGTTTTTTCAACAAAGAGTTACTTGTTTTGACCCCCGCAGCTTGCATTATCTAAATATTACTTCTCGCACTTCTTTGTCAGAATTTAGAAGTAAAACTTTAGACCCTTGTTTTATCTCTTTGTGAAGGTAAGCTTCAGTTGCAATAGCTTTCCGAAGCGCCTCAATTTGAGTTATCCCTTGGGTTGTAGCAAGCCATTCCAATAGTTCAGCAGCATCCGCCGATAAAGTGACGGACATCCGCTTAACATTTGGGGGGCGGGGGGCTTGTGTATTCTTGAATTGCTGTTCATTCATAGCTTTTCTCCGTGAATATTGAATTCACTAAAGGGAGAAGTATGGTTAATTTACTCCATTTAGAAGTAGAGTGAAAATACTCTATTGAAAGGTTTAATTGGTGAAAATGATAGCTATCAATCCCAATTAAAGGACTAGCACTAACAAGTACCAGCGAAACGCTGGTGTCTGTAGGGGTGAAGCATTCCGGCAGTAAATATGAGCTTCTAACCCAAGACTGTAATAGCGCAATACTCCGGAGAATTTTTTGGATAGTGGCCCTAACCCGCATTCTGCCGTTAAGATTTGACCTACTGAGGAAGGTGAAACCCGTATTCTGCCGTTGGTGCTTCAAAACTATCGGGACTATTGATAGCGATAGTGTCATTGCGAGGCGATCCGCCGCAGGAAAGTAATTACGAAGACTATCAAGCTTCTCAATTAAGTGAAGTACGTAGTAGGGTACGCTCTGAGCAATTACCCTTTTAACTGAATCGTATTGGCTTCTAACCGATAGCGCTATTGTCATTGTGATTCTCTCTGAGAAGAAATTGCAAAGACTATCACGCTTCTCAATGAACTGAGGTTCGCCCAGAGTAATAGCAATTACCTTTTTAAGAGCAATTACCTTTTTAACTGAACCGTATTGGCTTCTAACCGATAAATTATCGGCCGGAACGCTTCGCACAGAGTCAACTAACGGAACTAAGAGCAACCCTACAAGTTTTTCTTTCATTGGATTTTTTCCTTTTTGATCATGGGTTAATAAAATGTACTCCAGCGACTACACCTACTATATACGTTATTTTATATTTTTAGGTGTTTTTTTTGCACCAATTTGGTGTAAATATTAGGTGGATACAAAAAATTGAGTCACCGCCTCTAGCAAGCACTGCCTTGGGTAAGTTACCATGAAGTTCTAAATAAATTATTTAGTCAAGCAAAGCTGGTAACTCCTAGCCTGTAAAGCTTTGAGCTATCTTGTACTTTGACGCATATCGGGACTTCGGGCTGCTTTGAGAGCGGATATCTTAGATAAAGGTGAAATTTAGCCTATCGTTGCAAAGGGAACTTGCCCAACGGCTGCATTACATCCTCAAATTCCGGCAAAAATACTACAAAGCATCGATCGCCCTTTAACCCTCTTTCCCCCATTTTTACCCGATCGCCCCCGCCAACCAGACCTATCCCCAGTGCCACATAGCAGTACAATAGTGAGATCGCATTCCCCAATTCCCAACCGTGATAGAGCGCTACACCTTGCCCGAAATGGGCAACATCTGGACTGAAACCGCCAAACTCAAAAGCTGGCTACAAGTAGAAATCGCTGTCTGCGAAGCTCAAGCCGAACTCGGCTACATCCCCGCCGCCGCAGTCGAAGAAATCAAAGCTAAGGCTAATTTTGACCCGAAACGAGTCCTCGAAATCGAAGCCGAAGTCCGCCACGACATGATCGCCTTCTTGACAAATGTCAACGAATATGTAGGCGATGCCGGACGCTACATCCACCTCGGTTTAACCAGTTCCGATGTGCTCGATACCGCTTTGGCGCTGCAATTAGTCGCTAGTGTCGATATTTTGTTACAACGTGTCGAAGATTTGAGTCAAGCTATTCGGTATCAGGCTCAACAGCATCGCAATACCGTCATGGTTGGTCGATCGCACGGAATTCACGCCGAACCCATCACCTTTGGCTTTAAACTAGCTGGATGGCTAGCGGAAGTGTTTCGCAGCCGTGAAAGATTGGTGAATTTGCGATCGTCGATCGCAGTCGGCAAAATCTCCGGCGCAGTCGGAACCTATGCTAATATTGACCCGCGAATAGAAGCGATCGCCTGTCAAAACCTCGGACTCGAACCCGATTGTGCATCCACTCAAGTCATTTCGCGCGATCGACACGCCGAATACGTCCAAACCTTAGCACTGTTAGCCGCATCGATCGAACGTTTCGCAGTAGAAATTCGCAACCTCCAACGCACCGACGTGCTCGAAGTCGAAGAATTCTTCTCCAAAGGGCAAAAAGGCTCATCCGCCATGCCCCACAAACGCAACCCAATTCGCTCCGAAAGACTCACAGGAATGGCAAGAATTGTCCGCGCCAACGCCGTCGCAGCCTTAGAAAACGTAGCGCTTTGGCACGAAAGAGACATCTCTCACAGTTCCGTAGAACGGATGATTTTGCCCGACAGTTCTACAGTAACTCACTTCATGTTAGTAGAAACCACAGACTTAGTAAAACACCTGCTAGTCTATCCCGAAAACATGAAGCGCAACATGAACCTTTACGGCGGAGTAATCTTCAGCCAGCGCGTGATGTTAGCCTTAGTAGAAAAAGGCATGAACCGCGAAGAAGCCTACAAAGTTGTGCAATCTTGTGCTCACGAAGCTTGGAACAAATCTGAAGGCAATTTCTACAATTTGATTGCTAAGGACGATCGGGTAACAGCTAAGATGACGACCAAAGAAATTGATGATTGTTTCGATCCGCAGTATCAATTGAGGCACTTAGATTTAGTGTATCAGCGCTTGGGAATTTGAAAATACTTTTAATTTCCTAATTTGAATCGGGCAAGTTTTTCCACCAAACTTCTTTGGGATCAATTATACCAAATTCGGCTTTGATATCCCCTTTATTCTTCAGTCCGCGGAGGCGGACTTTGTATGTGTAGAAGCGATTTCAATCGCCGATTGATAAAGGGGGTAACGAACCCGGACTTGGTATTACCAATCCTCATGGGGTAAGGACATAAATTGCATCTTTGCCAAAACAGGATCTAGTTCAGAGGACTCTTCAGAATAGACTTGATTGAGTTTGCTCAAAATTCGATCGCGATTGTATCGTCGTAGATATGCTTGCAATGCTTTTGTATAAAGCTCACTGCGCGATAACCCTAACTGACTGGCCAATGTCTCGGCTTCTTCAAAAACTAAATCTGGAAGTGAAATTGCAGTTTTCATAGTTTCTCCTGCTGTCACTGTTACTACATAATATTGATTATACCACAGAAAAATCACCTCAATCTCTTCTCTAATATTCGCCATCAAAACAGCTATGAAATTTAATCGTTTTGGAAAATATCCGATCGCCTTTATGCTAGTATTGCTATGTGCGATCAATCTGCACCAACCAATATTTGTCCGCGCCCAAGAACCGCCAAGAGTGGAAATTACCCAACCAGAACCAAGCCCGATCGCACCTGACAGCATTTTCATGAGTCAACTTCCCAGTTGGGCGCGCCTTGTTGACATCCGCAAAGTAAATCGCAACATTCGCCTCGATATTCGCTACGCCACTGCGAACAATTTTTTGAAACGAAAGCTTTACTCTCAAGCAAAATGCGCTTTGAGAAGTTCTGTAGCTCAAAAATTAGCGCTAGTTCAAACAGACTTAGAAAAAATCGGGCTGGGTTTGAAAGTTTACGATTGCTACAGGCCTTTTTCTGTGACTAAGCAAATGTGGGAATTTTTGCCAGATCCAAACTATGTTGCTAATCCTGCTAGGGGCTCGCGGCACAATCGCGGTGCGGCTGTAGATTTAACTTTAGTCGATCGCACCGGCAAAGAATTAGAAATGCCCACGCCCTATGACGATTTTACCAAAAAAGCTCACGCAGATTATCAAGGCGGCAGCGCGCAATCTCGGAAAAATCGTCAAGTGCTTAAGGATGCGATGAAAAAACAGGGATTTATTGGTATAACAACTGAATGGTGGCACTTTGATTCAGAAGATTGGCAGAAGTTTGCGATTCTTGATGTGTCGCTTGGGGCGATTCCTTGATTAGCTAAGATGGCGGTTAAAACCGCGTCTACACAAACGAAGACGGCGATTAAAACCGCGTTTACACAAACGAAGACGGCGGTTAAAACCGCGTCTACACAAACGAAGACGGCGGTTAAAACCGCGTCTACACAAACGAAGTCCGCCTCCGCGGACTGAAGAAAAGAAGGTAATTTTAACCGCCCACTCTTCAACCCGCGCACCATCCGGGTTTTGTCTGTATAGACGCGGTTTCAACCGCCCGGTTCAATACCTCTGGGTTAAGCACAAAATTGTAGGATTTAATCTCCTGAAATGCTTGTAAACTCGTTAGGGATTGTTAACCAAAGTTCCTTAACCGAGAGGTATTGCCGCCCGGTTTTCTTGGAAATTATCGGACTCGTACATAAAATTCATATTCAAATCCCCGGAAATTCGAGTCTAGTTCAAATGTGTAATTGCCAGTAACAGGTATTTTTCCCGTCCACTCAGTTTCATTACCTGTATAATTATCTCCAATCAAAGATTTGCCATTCTGAGTCAGAATTAGTGGAAAAACACCTTTCCGATTCCTAACAATCATTTTTTGACCCTTGGCTGCCCGAATCTTGTAGGAATGGCTGCCGCCGCCGATAATTCGACCTTTAACAATGGCTTCATTTCCCCCAGGCAGAAAATTAATCTGCTGGTTCACCTTCGCACAACTGCTTTCGGTGCGATTTTTGGCAATCCAACCGGGCGGATCGGTAATTCGCAGCCAACCGTTTTGTTCTTCGGCGACTGAAACAAAGGTATTATTTTGGAGTTTTCCTACTATTTTGCTGCCGTTGACTTGCGGGCGCGATCGCACATTTAGCGGTGGATTCGGATCGCTGACTACAGCCATACTGATTTTACAGCCGGAATTGGGCGGTGTGACAACTACTGGGCCAACTTTTGGCGGAGAAACTGCGACGATTTGCGGTGGTTCAAATGCGGGGCTTTGGGCTGGTTGAGATTCAGATTTCGGGGCTTCCGTAGCCTGGGTTTCTGCTTGCAGAGGTTCTGCTGGCCGAGATTCGGGGTTGTTGGCCGGAACGAGTGAAATCGGGTTTCTGACGGCTGCTGGCGATTCTGCAACCGGGGGATTGGATTGTTCGATCGCACCCGACTGTATAGTTGCAGCAGCCACTCCTACCGCTGTTGCTAGCCCTGCTAAGCCTGTGATGATGATTTGAGTAGAAGTAAATGACATAAAAAACCCCTCTGTATTTATACTGATAATTTTTGTTTTGGAGTTGGCGCGAGGCTAGAATTTTGATAGGGAAAATACTTGGTTAGGGCAGATTTATCTGGATTTTCCCGGAAAAATTGGCGGGCTCGCCATTCCATCTAGAGTGAAAATACTTAATCAGGGCTGAGGTTTCCGCATTAGTTCCTAAAATTTAACATCGATGATTGTCACAATCATTTCACTCCATCTATACTTGACACCTGTAGTGATGGTACTGTTGCGGTGAGCCAGTTCCGCGCAAATATGGTAAAGTAGCCGTCCGGCGCGAGGCGCAGTTTAGTAGCTAAAATGTCAAGATTTATTCCTTTCAGATTACAACCACCTCGCGATCGACTACTTTCGGAAGTAAAGCGAGAAGTCCAAGCAGGTCGATCGCAGTCTTTGCACGCTTCTGTGGTGGCTAACCTCAGCCAAGACTCCCAGCCTGTTGGTGCTAGTCGCTGTTGGGATGTGGAAGTGAAAGCCGGCAACCGTCCGAGTTTTCGGCTTCCTCCCAAAGCTAGCATTTCTAAAGTGTTCGATCGCACCGGCGGCAAATTGGTCATTTTGGGAGCGATCGGTGCAGGCAAAACCACGACGCTGCTAGAATTGGCTCTGGTGTTAGTTTCCCGCGCCGAAAAAGATCCCAGTTTACCAATACCAGTGCTGTTTGAACTCGGATCGTGGAAAGCAGCATCTGGGGCGATCGCCGATTGGTTAATTGCTCAACTTCAGTTCAAATACGGCATCTCTGCTGCTGTTGGCAAAAAATGGCTCGCCGAACAAAAATTATTGCCTCTCCTCGACGGTTTGGACGAAGTGGAAACCCACCGCCAAAATAGCTGCATTCAAGCAATCAATCAGTTTGTGGAAAGCGAATTCAAACCCAAACATTTAGTAGCTTGCAGCAGTTTTGAAGTCTACAAAAACTGTCAAACTAGATTTAAATTGCAAGCAGCAGTTTTGCTGAAACCTTTGACAGAAAATCAAATTCAAAACTATCTGCTAGAAGCCAGAAGCCGCGAACTTTGGTACAGCATTGAGAAGGAGCCGGAGTTGCTAAAATTAGCAAAAGCTCCCTTGTTGTTGAGCATGATGGCTTTGGCTTATGATGATATTTTAATTGAATCTTGGAAGCGCATAACTTCCGCAGAAGAACAGCGCAAATATCTGTTAACTGCCTACATCCGCCACCAAATGACCGGAGAAGTCAAGCAGTATCCCAGAAATAAGGAACTGCGGCCCGAACAAATTCGCCACTGGCTGGGATGGTTGGCGAGAAGGATGGAACAACAAGGAATTCAAGAATTTTACCTCGATCGCATCCCGTCTAGTTGGCTGCAAACAGGCGAGGAGCGGCGCAAGTATCAGTTTGGAGTTAAGCTGGTTGGCGCGCTGATTTGGGTGATTTTGGGATTAATTGTCACCTTAGTCTCCGGGTCGGTTTGGGGGTTGATTGCGGGTGCTGTAGCGGCGGTAATTAGTGCTTTGCTGCCTCCAATTCCGGCGATTGAAAGTTTTATGTTGCGCCTCGTGCTGTGGTCTAGCGGTCATATTCCTTGGGATTACAGGCGTTTTCTGGATGCTGCGGGCGATCGACTGTTGCTGCAAAAAACGGGCGATCGACGTTATCGATTTATCCACGATTTATTGCAAAAACATTTTGCTGAAATCTAAATTGAGGAGCTTGACAAAAATCACTATTCATGATATAAGACCGGGCGGTTTAAACCGCGGCTACACAGACAAAACCCGCCTCCGCGGGTTGAAGAGTACCTAGTAAAAATGCGTTACTTTCTTCATTCCGCGGAGGCCCAATTCGTTTGTGTAGACGCGGTTTCAACCGCCGTCTGATCTTGATTCCGCGGAGGCCCAATTCGTTTGTGTAGACGCGGTTTCAACCGCCGTCTTTGGTGGTATTTTTGCCATCTGAAATAGCTGTTCCGCGCTAAATTCTAATCCATCAAAAAGTGGATCTTTTAATAGAGTATCTCCCATATAAGTCTGCGGTGCTGCATCGGGGTAAAAAACAGTAATACTTCTAGCCTTGCTATCTACCACCCAAACCCGCAAAACCTTAGCATCTAAATAATTTCTCGCCTTGGCCGCTAACTGACCGAAAGTTGGTTCGGGTGAAATAATTTCTATGACTAATTCTGGGACAACAGGACAGGCTTCATCTTGATTCCAGTCAGGAGATAAGCGTTCGTAAGAAACATATAAAAGGTCTGGTACGGGAACCCAGTCTCGCCCCAATCTGGTTAATTTCACTGCCCATTCTACACCAATTTCTCCCCGTTCCTCACCCCACTGTTCGAGGATTTTGATGAGGCTTCTGGTGAGGCGAGAATGAAATTTTTTCGGTGACATCTTCGGTACTGCTTGATTGTCAATAAGTTCGTAAGTAATATCGCCTTCTCCTTCGGGGAGAGTGAGAAATTCTTCGAGAGTTAGTTCTGTTTTTGTCTGGAACATAATATTCCTCTGCTGTCGGCAGGCAAGTTAGGATTATTTTAACTTAAATATTTATTGACATAATACAAATGTTATGATATGTGTGGGCAAAATCTCCAGTCTTAACTGCCAAATGTACGATCGCATCCTCATCCGCACCCCAAAAGGTTAAGATTCTAATCTGACCTCCTGCAATCATTGCTTGACCTCCTATGGCAGAAACTTTATTGTTCAACGCGCTCCGCGAGGCGTTAGACGAAGAAATGGCCCGCGACTCCTCTGTATTCGTACTCGGCGAAGACGTAGGTCAATACGGTGGTTCCTACAAAGTCACCAAAGACCTCTACGAGAAATATGGCGAGCTCCGAGTGCTCGATACCCCGATCGCCGAAAATAGCTTTACAGGCATGGCAGTCGGCGCAGCAATGACGGGATTGCGGCCGGTCATCGAAGGCATGAACATGGGCTTTTTGCTGCTCGCGTTCAACCAAATTTCTAATAACGCCGGAATGCTGCGCTACACCTCCGGCGGCAACTTCAAAATGCCGATGGTGATTCGCGGGCCCGGCGGCGTGGGCCGACAACTCGGCGCGGAACATTCCCAGCGGTTAGAAGCCTATTTCCAAGCAGTACCGGGTTTGAAAATAGTCGCCTGTTCGACTCCCTACAACGCCAAAGGACTCTTAAAATCGGCAATTCGCGACGATAACCCCGTCCTGTTCTTCGAGCACGTCCTGCTGTACAACCTCAAGGAAAATTTGCCAGAAACAGAATATTTAGTGCCGTTAGACAAAGCGGAAATTGTGCGATCGGGCAAAGATGTCACCATCTTGACATATTCCAGGATGCGGCACCACGTCCTGCAAGCCCTGCCCGCACTGCTAAAAGAAGGTTACGATCCCGAAGTAATCGACCTGATTTCTCTCAAACCCCTCGATATGGAGACGATCGGCGAATCCATTCGCAAAACTCACAAAGTAATTATTGTCGAGGAGTGCATGAAAACCGGAGGCATCGGTGCCGAACTAATTGCTTCGATTAGCGATCGATTTTTTGACGAACTCGACGCACCAGTTTTGCGCCTGTCTTCACAAGATATTCCCACACCTTACAACGGCAATTTGGAAAGACTGACAATTGTCCAGCCAAACCAAATTGTCGAAGCCGTCCAAAAAATGGTAGCTTTGCGAGTGTAAATAGTTAGCAATCATTAGTCAGTAGTGGCGGGTATTATCATAAATATTTATAGCTGACAAAAAGGCTCTCTAAACCCGCCATTACTCCGAAGAATCTAGCAGATAAAATTTGCATCAAACCCCCAACCTTAAAACAAAACCAGCCATTGGTAACTGCTATACAACTAAATTTTTCCTATTTATTCCCTCTTCCTTCTTCCTTTATTCCTCTTCCCTCTTCCTTCTTCCTTCTTCCTTCTTCCCTCTTCCTTCTTCCTTCTTCCTTCACACTAAGTATGCAAAAACAACGTTCAATATTAGCCCTAATTTTTGTTTTAATCATCGCCGCTATTACTGTAATAGTAACAATTCCGACGCGGCTGGGATTAGACTTACAAGGAGGATCGCAACTCACAATTCAGATAAAAACTACCAAAGATATCCCGAAAATTGAAGAACGGGATCTAGAAGCAGTGAGGCGAATTATCGAAAACCGAGTTAATGGTTTAGGAGTTTCCGAATCAGTTGTACAAACGGTAGGCAACGATCAAATTCTGGTTCAGTTGCCTGGGGTAAGCGATCCGCAACAAGCGGAACGGGTGCTCGGCGGTACGGCACAGCTAGATTTTCGGCGCGAGACACAGCAAGAAGGAGCTTTTTTGAAGGTCAGAAAAGAGGAACTTGCCGGACTGGTGGGAAAGCAGCAGGAGTTGCAGGCAAAAGGAGATGCTAAGGCGATCGCAGATAACCAAACTGCGATCGACAAAAAAAATCAAGAAATTCAACAACTCACCGCCAACCTTTACGAACGTACCGAGATCACCGGCAAAAACCTCAAAGATGCTTTCGCCACATCCAATTCATTAGGCAACACCTATGCTGTAGCGCTACGCTTCGATACCGAGGGGGCCGAAAAGTTTGCCGAACTGACCAAAAGCATTGCTGGTACAAACCTCACTCTAGGCATTTTTGTAGATAACGAACTGATCAGCGCTGCGACAGTTAGTGATCAGTACAAACAAACTGGTATCACAGGCGGTAATGTCGAAATTTCCGGCAACTTTACAGCACAGAAAGCTAATGACTTGGCGGTGCAATTGCGTGGTGGTGCTTTACCTCTACCAGTCGAAATTATTGAAAACCGCACTGTCGGTGCAAGCTTGGGACGAGATAGCATTCAAAGCAGTATTAACGCAGGTATCGGTGGCTTAGTTTTAGTCTTGATTTTCATGGTTGGTTACTATCGACTCCCCGGCGTAATTGCCAATATTGCTCTGTTAATTTATGCTTTGTTAACTTGGGCAGCCTTCGTGCTGTTGGGAGTAACTTTAACGCTGCCGGGAATTGCTGGTTTTGTGCTCAGCATCGGCATGGCGGTGGATGCTAACGTGCTGATTTTTGAGCGCACGCGGGAAGAGTTGCGATCGGGAAAGACGCTTTATCGATCGGTAGAATCAGGTTTTTACCGCGCTTTTTCCAGCATTTTAGACGGTAACGTCACAACGCTGATTGCTTGTACTGCTTTGTTCTGGTTGGGTGCAGGTTTAGTTAAAGGGTTTGCTGTAACGCTAGCATTGGGCGTGGTAGTCAGTATGTTTACTGCTCTTACTTGCAGTCGCACTCTACTTTTGGTAGTGTTGGGCTTTCCTGGATTGCGCAAACCTCAGTGGTTTTGTCCCGGTTTGTCGAAAACTGCTAATAGTTGACAGTAGTCAGTAGTCAGTAGTCATTGCTGAGATTCTTCCCTCTTCCTTCTTCCCTCTTCCTTCTTCCCTCTTCCCTCTTCCTTCTTCCTTCTTCCTTCTTCCCTCTTCCTTCTTCCTTCTGACTTATGCAATTTAGTGTTATCAAACAGCGATCGCTCTGGTGGAGTATTTCCGCCGCGATCATCCTTGCAGGTATAGTGTCGATGGCGATTTCTTGGACTCGTCCCGACATCCGCGCACCCCTGCGCCCCAGTTTAGACTTTATCGGCGGCACTCGGCTGCAATTTGAACTCGACTGCACGAAACCGGAAAATTGTAAACCCATCGATATTGTCAGTGTCCGCCAAGTTTTAGACTCCCAAGGTTTGGCTGGTAGCAGCATTCAAGTTATCGGCAAAGAACAGCGCGGTTTGTCGCTGCGCACGAAAACTTTAGATGTCGAACAGCGGACTAAGTTGCAAACAGGTTTGAGCGAGAAAATAGGCACTTTTGCTCCTCAATCTATTCAAATTGATACGGTGGGGCCTACCCTCGGCAAACAGTTGTTTACTTCTGGTTTGCTGGCTTTGTTGCTTTCCTTTGCAGGCATTACTCTTTATCTGACATTCCGATTTCAGTTAGATTATGCCTTTTTTGCTTTTGTTGCTCTGTTTCACGATGTCTTAATTACGCTTGGTGTATTCTCAATTTTGGGTTTAGTTGGAGGACTGGAAGTTGACAGTTTATTTGTCGTCGCCCTCTTGACAATTATCGGTTTTTCTGTTAATGATACAGTGGTAATTTACGATCGCGTGCGGGAAGTAATCAAGCTAAATCCCGGACAGTCGATCGATCAAATTGTCGATGATGCCGTCATGCAAACGCTGGGAAGGTCAATCAACACGACCCTGACAACGCTGCTGACCTTGTTTTCAATCTTTTTGTTTGGTGGAGAAACCCTTAAATACTTTGCTTTAGCATTAATTGTCGGGTTTATTGCCGGTGCGTATTCCAGTATTTTCATTGCTAGCACGCTGCTAGCTTGGTGGCGCAGTCGCACGGGCCACTCCATCCCCCTCCCCGCAGAAGGAATCAACCCATCAGAAGAAGTTTAACGATTGTTGACTGTTAACTGTTGACTGTTAACCGTTAACTGTTGACTGTTAACCGTTAACCGTTAACTGACTAATAACCAATAACTAATAACCAATAACTAATAACCAATAATTAATGACCAATGACCCAAATTTTCAAATTGAAGTCCAAAGGCTTCACAAACTAACAGTTTACGGCCGCTGGTTAACTGTGATATTGCTGTGGATTAGCATCGGTTCTTTGAGTATTTGGAGTTTGCGTCGCGAAATCGGTTTGTGCTTAGAAAACTTCACTTGGGCGGCGGTACGCTACGGTTTATCTTTTCACCGCTGGCCGACTCTCGGTTTGGGTTTGTGCTTGGGGATGACTTTAGCAGTGCTAACTTGGCAAAGTCGCAATAAGGTGCGAGGATTGCCCCAGCGAGAAAAACAGGGTTTGGAACAACAAGTGCGCCGAATTCGCCAACAGGGGCCGAGTCATCCTTTGTGGAAGTGGGTTTGCAAAAATTCGCAGTAGTCAGTAGTCATTAGTCAGTAGTCATTAGTCATTAGTCAGTAGTCAGTAGTTATGTTTTGCGAGTTCATATAGCTCGCGAACAGCAGTCACGCAAAGCGAGGTAACATATGTGCTGGGGAAAACTGTTGAAGTGGAATCTCGATCGCAAATTCTGTTCCTTTTCCCGGTTCCGACAAGCACTTCAACTCACCGCCGTGTTGGTTGACAACAATTTCATAGCTAATCGAGAGTCCCAAACCCGTTCCTTGGCCGACAGGCTTAGTAGTAAAGAAAGGGTCAAACAACCGCTTCCGAACATCTTCTGTCATCCCCGGGCCGTTGTCATAAATCCTAATTATTACCTTTTTTCCCTCGATTAACTCAGTGCGAATCCGAATCGCAGGCATCTGACGACTATTTGCAAGGGAATCATTTTTCTCGCCTGCTTGCGAATTATTCAGGCTTTTTCCATCGACATTTTCGTGTTTGTTCCACTCAAGAAGAGCGTAAATTGCATTAACTAAAATATTCATAAATACCTGATTTAGCTGTCCGGGATAGCACTGCACCAGCGGCAAGTCGCTGTATTCTTTGTGAATTGCGATCGCCTCCTGCCCTGGTTTCCCTTTAAGCTGGCTTTGCAAAAGCATAATCGTGTTGTTGATACCGTCGTGGATGTTGACCTGCTTCATTTCAGCTTCGTCTAACCTGCAAAAATTCCGCAGCGACAAAACGATGTCACGCACCCTTTCTGCACCTTGCTGCATGGAATTAAAGACTTTAGGCAAGTCTTCCAGCAAATAATCGAGTTCGATTGTTTCTGATTCGGCTTCAATTGATGCGAGGGCTTCTGGACAGTGCTGCTGGTAGAGTTCGAGTATCCGCATTAAACCTTGCGTATACTCTTTAGCGTGGTGCAAATTGCTGTAGATAAAGCCGATCGGATTGTTAATTTCGTGAGCGACTCCTGCTACTAACTGCCCCAAAGAAGACATTTTCTCTGTTTGAATTAGTTGGGTTTGAGTGCGCTGAAGTTCCAACAGGGCAAGTTCGAGTTGTTGGGCTTGATACCTCAACTGTGCTTGGGATTCCCGCATCGCCACTGTTGACAACTCGTGAATCTGCAACTGAGAAAGCAGCAGTTGGTGCACGTCTAAAAGTTGGTAATTGTCCGGCTCTACCTGCACTACAATGGGTTCATGGATCAGTTCTGGCGATCGCTCTAGAGACTGCCGCACTGCCTTCATAATTGGGGTTTTGCGATCGAGAACCAAAATATCAGTTTTAGTAAAGCGGTAGAGAATCAACAAAGGCTGTTGAGAAAATAACTCCAAGCTGTAGGGACGACTCATGTGTTCAAAAAAACGCCTGCGCGAAATCATCCCTGTAAACTTTCCTTTCTCAGTAATGATGATGCCGGGAAGTAAAGGATTAGCTTGAAAAATTTTAGCAACTTCGCCACCCAGACATTCTGACTCTAGGAGAAAATTGTACAGAGTTAATTCCTCTAGAGTCGATCGCAAACCGAGCGGCGATTTCAGGGGACTCAACCCATCAGTTTCATACACTGCTCCCTCCTTTGGTAATTGGTAGTTGCGGTTGGCTGCTGGAGTATGCCTAATTTACACTGCGATTTCAACCTCTATTTTCGCTTGGCAATCAACCCTACTCTCTGTTCTTCAATCCAATAGATTAAGCACAATTTTTTGTACCTTAAATCATGCGAATACCGTCATAAACGATATAATCGGTTGACAGCAGTCACCCCTGTGATACCTGAGTATTTACTAAATTTTAATCGATCCAAGATTCTACTAATCAGAATATTGTAGTGATAACTACCTTTAATGTTTGATAACATTAATTTAGTTCAGATTGATAGACATCCGCGGCCAGTGCCACTACATTTGCTATGACCCCTTACCTAAAATTATATGACAATCAGACAAAACTAGCGACAAATATGGAGCCGATCGCCCGCTGCGACAATTCATGTAAAATCAGTTACGGGGAATTGCCAAGAAATATCAATTATCAGTGGTTTCGCACAAATGCCGATCGCTCTCAACACGCGGATTGTATTGCAGGTAGTCTCCGAGCCAGCGACAGCCGACTGCGAGCAGTTTGTCAAGTTCGGCAGCTTCTACTTTAGCAGCATCGAGACTCCAAAGCTTCACCGACGAATCTTTCCCGGCAGATGCTAAAGTTGTGCGATCGGCACTAAAACTCACACTCCACACATCCGCTTGATGCGCCCTAAAAGTTTGCAGCAAAGTACCGTCGCGCCGCCAAAGTCTCACCTTCCCATCCGTGCTGCCCCCTGCGAGCAACTTGCTGTCTGCACTCCAACTGACACTACCCAAACCTGCTGTAGAATCGTCGAGAGTTTTCAGCAACTTGCCGTCAGTATTCCAAAGTTTCACCTTCCAATCGTGACTCGCTGAAGCAATCATCTCACCGTCTGGCGAGAAATTGCATCCCCACACTTCATCTTTGTGTCCCAAAAGAGTTTTCTCAAGTTGAAACTGTGTTTTCCCGGTGCGTTTCCAAAGCTTGACAGTTCGATCTTGACTGGTGGAAGCCAACAGATTACCATCGGGACTGAACCTGACTGATGTAACTGGTCTAGTATGTCCTTTTAAAGTGTGCAGCAAAACGCCACCTACACTCCAAATCTTAATAGTGCGATCGGAACTAGCAGTAGCAATTAGTTGAGACTTGGGGCTAAAACTCGCGCTCCAAACTAAATCTTGGTGTCCTTTCAAGATTTGCTGCAAAGTTCCGTCGCTGCGCCAAATTATGACAGTTTTATCAAAACTTGTAGAAGCAATTAACTGACTGTCTGGACTAAAAACCACCTCAGTAATTGACTCAGTGTGTCCATGTAAACTCAAAATTAACTTGCCGTTAGGCTGATAAATTTTCACCAGAAATTTGTCACCTGCACTCACAATTAACTTACCATCCGGGCTGAAATTAGCCGTGTGTCCGTTAGACAAACGATTACGTTCTCTGACTGCATTTAGAGTTCGGTGCAGTATATTTACTGTCTGTGTTTTGAGCGCTGGGTAAACTTCTATTTCTCGCAATTTTTTGCCCGCGCTGACTGCTGCGATTAAAGCTCCTAGCTGATCGTAGCTTAGGGAAATATCGGCGGTAGAGTTGAGTGCTTCAATGTAGGTAATTATCGCTTGTTTTTTTTGATTTTCAGCTTTTTGGGCAACTCGCTGCGCGTGCAGGAGGACGCTAGCAGAGATTGCGGAAATTGCAGCGAGTCCCAACAAACTAAATTGGACTGTTCGCTTGGCTTTTTGCTGAGCTTTACTCAAGACTAAATTTGCTTCGGTTAATATTTGCGAAGCTACTTTCTCTAGTTCCAAAGCTCTTTGAATTTCCAGATTTTCTAGTTCTTGGCTAGCTGATAGGAATTGATAATCGCGATCGCCCAAACTTTTGTCTGCCGCCCAGGTTAACGCTTCTGCGAGAGCTCTGCCTTGCAGCAAGCGGGAAGTGTCGGTGTGGTTGGAGGCTTCCCAAGCGCAGATCGACTCGGAGTAAGGCAGGAGCTTTGCTAATTCTTGCTGTATCCATTCTCGGTTAAAAACAGAGGCATAAATCGGGTTAAATACTCTCAGTTTACCTGCGTATTTGACGATTAAACCTGACAGTAACAGTTCCATTTTCTCGGAACTGTCTTTTGAAAAATTATCTTGACAAATTAACTCTTCTGCTGAATTTTTTGGGCTGTTCGGAAGAGTCAGATCGGCTAAGATTTGTTGGTAAATTCCTAGCAAACGGCCGGTGCGCTGGGGATTTCTCAGAAGGCGATCGCGAATTGTCTTGAGATGTTCCGGTTCGTCTTGAAATTCCCAGTTTTCCAATGCGCTTAACTGCACTAATTCAGCAATGAATAATTGACAGTTGGCTGGGCTATTGCAGTTGCTGCTGGTTTGTGCTGCTAACTTCTGAGCAGTTAATTGACAAAGTTTTTGAGTGAGAAATGGCTGTCCTCCCGTCCATGCTAAGATTTCTTTGAGAATTTCTTGGGAATTGTCGATTTTTTCTGGCCATCCTCTGGCTAAAGGTGCGGCTTCGGTAAGATCGAATCCTTTGAGTTCAATGGCGCGGCCGATATTAAACGGAGTTCTGGTTTGGTCAGAGATTAAATCTTGAGGAGTCGCAACTCCAAATAAGGCAAAAGTTAGGCGGTTGTATTGGGGATTTTCGGCACGTTTGTTGTAGCAGCCGCGTATCCAGGCAAAAAAGTCGTCGCTGGAGAAGTTCAGGGAGAGAATGCTGTCAATTTCGTCGATAAAAATTACGATATTGCGATCGCTCGCAGGAAGCAATACTTGTTCGATAAATTCATTTAATCTAACGACTGGCGGCAAGTGTTCTCGATCGCGCCACCAAGTCCTGACATTCATTTTAATTTTAAAGCTGTTGGCAAGAGTGGCTGTAAAGCCCGCATACCATTGCACCGGAGTTATTTGGGCCGTGCCAATTCCTGTGATGTCAACAATGCCGCAGGCAATATTTTCTGCTTGCAAGCGGCGCGCTGTTTGCACCCGCAGACTCGATTTTCCCATTTGTCGGGAGGTGAGCACGTAGCAAAAATCGCCTGCTTTTAACGAGTCGTAAAGTTCGCTATCTGCTGATCTGGTGACGTAGGTAAGAGCATTCGCCTGCAAACTGCCGCCAACTTGATATTCAAATTCTGTCGCTGGCAAATCGGACACGGGAAATAAAGGGGAAGCAGAAGGAAGTAATTCTATTTTAGCGGACTTTGCCCCAAGCTCAACTTCAATTTGAGATAATTGGTTTTGTTGCGATAATATTTCGATCATAATTACTTCTGCTTCCCCTTTATTTTAAGCAATTCTCATTAGAAACTCTAAGATGTTCATGGGAGGAACCTCGGGGGGCCGGGTTTTGTGGGGCGATCGCACTGAGTTGAATAAAAATGACTGTTGAGGAAAGTAAGCGAGGGTTTCCATGTGCGGTTTGCCGAACTAGATGTGTTAACTCTATAGACGGTGGGGCGATCGCACTTTCAGTACAATGTCAGTATTTCAACCTGTACATCTGTTGAGTCTGAATATCTCCAGGCGTGAAATTAGCTCTAATCCTGTGGCTGTCGCGATCGGAGGTTTGTTAAGGGTGAAGCGGTGCGAGGCTCAGAAGTAGACAGTTCGCGTATTGGCACAAGGGAAGAAGGGGAGAGGGGAAATCGAGCCGTCAAAAATTAAGATAGAAGATCATGACAGCACCAGCAGCAATATCACCCAAAAGAATGATTTATCGACAAAAACTTGTGTGTTATCTTTACTAGGTAATTATATACATAAATACTTTTACCTAAAAGGAGAACAAAAAATGGACACACCTACAGATCGCGAACAAGAACCAGTCGGGACAAGAGAACTCGAATCAATACCTGTATCTGGAACAGTTTCGGGCCAAAAAGCTACTGATGTTAACTTTGAAACGACTCCTTTAGAAACGCCTGCTTATACTCAGGACAAAGTTAGCGTTGAGGAGTTGAAGATTAACGGCGAGGATTTGGTTGCTAAAGTTAAAGAGTTGATTCACGAAGGCAATATCCGCCGCATCATTATCAAAAATGAAGAAGGACGGATCTTGGTAGAAGTTCCTCTGACGGTGGGAGTAGTCGGCGGAGTGATCGGTGCGGCTTTGTTTCCAGTGATTGCAGCAGTAGGCGCGATCGGTGCATTAGTCGCTCACATGACCATCATCATTGAAAGAAAAGATTAAAAAACCTCAGTTGTCAGTAATGCTGATGTCCGGTTAATTTCCTGCAATAAAGCTTGTTGGTAGTGAGTACGATCGTACTCTCTTGATGGATGAGAAAAAACTTGCCTTTATTGCTGCTAAAAACTTAATTGTGGTTATCTAACCGGACTTAAACAAATTTCAAGCCCAAACTGGCTTGATAAATAGATGGCTAGTAACTGTTACTATTCCCTTCTTTTTTTGCCCGATTTCTCTGATGTATTGTCTTCCCACTCCGGCAGTAAAGTTGCCACTTTTAAGGGTGCCATGAATTATCTCTGATCAGGCTAAATCCTCGACTAATCTTGCTTTGGTGACACTGATTCATTACCTCCAGCCGACATTGATTCATTTCACTAAATGACCAAGGCGCTGCCGTTAAAAAATGGTGTAATTTGCGGTAAGTTACTCCGACGGCTTTTCCAGCCATCTGCGACAGTTTTTTTCGCTTATTTTTTCTCAATACTCCGCCTAAATAGTTCCTAAACTCCCGTTTTTGGGCTTGATGACCACAGATATCGTCAAATCTTTGACAAAATTGATCAAAGCAGGGGGCACCGCGGCAGGGGTTGTCTCTTTCATTGCTCATTTTTTAAGCTTATATGCTTGCAGAGCAAGCATTATAAATAACTCAATTAGCCCGTATTCTTTTGTTCAAGTCCGGCTAATTCTATTCCTTTGGGGACTCCGACAATCACTCTAGGGGTAGAGCCTGGTTACTACCTTGGCGAGTTAGATTGGATACAAATGAAGGAAAAACCAAAAGTTCTCTAAACTCCCTAAGCTGAAAGCTGTTAAGCATTTAAACTGGTATGAGCCAAACACCCAACGCTTACACCTGATTCTTGACAGTGAATCGGAATAAGTGGTTTAAATGCTGAACAGGAGATGCTCAAGTTTTCAAACATAAGCATCTCCTACAGACAAATATTTTTTGAATAGTTGTGACGAAGATAATTGTCAGGAACTCAGGGCTAAAGCCACTGAGCTTGTAAGACGAAAGTTGAAGCAAGCTATTCTGACCAGCCTAAGTCTTAACTGACTACGTTATCTGGGTCACGATACCGGAGAATGCGACGCTAGTTTTCCGCCCTATCGCTAGTGGTTAAACAGTCTTAAAGTCACTGAGACAGTGCTACTAGCCCCTAACAAGCCCTAATAACATTGGCGAAGCGAACATCACCCCGCAAGGGAGAGGTAGAAATGCCAAACATTATGCGTACAGGATTGCAAGGCTTGAGATGGTAATTGTCCCATCGAAAGTACACCACAAAAGTACACTCCCGCTAAGCAATCCCAAGGCGGTAATGGAAAGATTCAAGGCGGTTTAAACCGCCGGGTTGTTTTCCTCTCAGGACTAAAGTCTCTGAGTTTCCCACTTACCGAGTTTTTTTATGAAACCTAACGAAGAAAATAGCTCTAACCGTGAAATTCATCAAGAAGTTCACACCGATGCAACTAACGGTCATGTCAGTACAACACGAACTACTACAAGTGTTCCGAGTACAACGGGGAAGGCTTCTAAAGAAGCAGCTCATGATCAAGGTTATGTACAGGGTCAAATCGCGGAAAACCACCGCCAAGCTGGAGTCCAAGAAGTCCGCGATAATGAGAATGCAGGTCGCGGGTTACTGTTAGGGATTCTTCTTGCTTCTTTGGCAGGCTTAGTTCTGGGCAGTGTATATTACTTCAATCGGGGTGAGGAGGCTCCTACTCCTACTCCTGCTCCTGTGATTGTTGTACCGAAAGCGAATCAGCCTTCAGCAACACCTGCTCCGACTCGGATTATAGAGAGAGAAAAAACGATCATTGAAAAGAGTGTTCCGGTTCCGGTTGAACCATCTCCAGTTCAAAAGGCTACGCCTGCTCCTCAACCAAGTCCAGCTCAAAACGCAACTCCGACTCCTCAAGCAAATCCGGCTCCCAATACCAATATTACGGCTCCAAATTCACAGCAGCAAGATGCACCCGCTCAGCAAGCAGCGCCGTCTCCATCTTCGCCGTCAAATAATACTAATACTACGGTTCCGAATTCGCAGAAGGAGCCAGCTTCCACTCCAGCAACTCCAGCACCTGAGAGTTCAGCTACTCCATCTCCAACTCCAAATGATGGCGCTTCTGGAGCAGGTACTAGCGGCAAAACTAATACGGAAAGCCAGACTGATTCTAATCCTACGGGTACTGCTGCACCTGATAGCAACTCCGGCGCAGAGGGTGCGGCTGGTTCACAGAAATAGAAGTTGGATGTCGAATTAGTCCTTCTGGGGTTCAAACCCCAGACTCATAGCTAAAGTCCTTTGAATAGGACTTTTTTTTATGGTTTAAACTGAGATATTGCACCATTGTCAATCAGCCTGCTATGGGCGGGATCTCCTGCCCAACCCCTACTCCCCACAAGAAAACTTATTCTTTGTGGAACAGGCCCGAAAGCCTGTTAAGCGAGAATGATACAACATCTCAGACTAACCGGACATCGTGGCTGAACTCAAGGAACCAGGTTTGTGCAATGGAAAACTTTTTAAGATTCTGCCAACCTATGCTAAGAAACAGCTTGGTGAGCTAACTTAACTTTTCCTAAAGCCATCTTCCTGCTGTCAAAGAGTTTCATAACTCCCGAAGAGATGGTTTCGATGACATCAGGAGCGCAGTAAGACAGAAACTCTTCCGACGAAATACGCTCTGCAAAAAAGTCTTGAGCTTTCTTCAGGAAATTTTCAGTTTCAGCAAAGCCGATAGATTTGATAATAAAGGTAGCTACGGGCGAGTTTTTAATATCATAGGGAGATTCTTGATTGCGTCCTATTGCTAACAAATCTAAAACCTCTTTTTCCAACTGACTTTCTAAGGGGTAGGCGATTGGTCGGTTGGGCAAATAATCCTCTAAAACTGATGTTTTAAATCCTGGTGCGCGCAATTCTCCCATCATTGTTGAAAGGGGAATGTCGCGGCCCAAACGGTAGGAAAGAGCTTCTAAGATGGCGATGGTAATTAGTTTTATTCCTAGATAAAGTTTGGCAGCGGCGATATTTTTTCGTGTTTGGGCAATCATGTAAGTGTAGGTTTCATCGTCCGGCTCTTGCATAAATTGCTGGAAAACCAGTTCTGGTTTGAGGAAGTTTAAAAATCCTTCCATTTTTTGCAGAGATTTGCGGTATCCGCCAACAGTATAGGAATTGACATTGCTCAATTCGTGATTAGTTTCCGGCATCAAGTTCCAGGTATTGTCTAAGAAATTAGAGGAATTTGGAGAGGCAAAATTCTCTACATCCCGATTTGATAGCCTCACAGAACGCTTGACAATTTCTACAGTTTCGGCATCAGTCCATCCAAAATCAAAATCGCGATTTACATTTACTAACCGCTGGTACAAAAGTTCGATCGCACTGAAGCCGGAGGGCGAAAGCGGACGAAAAGGAATAGTAGCTTCGATGCAGGCGGAGATTTCGGCGATCGTACTAGCTGGCAAAAAAGGCTCTAAAGATTTGGCAGCAATCACGGCGCTCAAAAATTCGTTTTGACCGGCAAAGGGAGAGAGAGTTTTACCGGGAACAAACCCAAAGACACTGGCCACAAGGTGATACATGGTATCGTCGGGCAGTTCGGTTTCATCTCTAATCACTAACTGCGATCGCACTTCTTTGACAAAAGGACAAAGGGCGCTGCTGATATTGAAACTTACGCCCTGATCGACTTGCACGTACACAAGGTCGTGAAATAGCGCAGCCAGCACCTCGATCGGATCGACTGACCCCCCGACCTCAAAAATGTGTTCCGACGTGTGAAAGTAGCGCCAAGGCCCTCTCATCGTTTGAATGATTAACTCAGCTATCTGTTCGAGCTTCGGAATGTCTGCTCGACCTCCCAATTGCTCGATCGACGCTACCAAAGCATCCAGACACCGTTTTTGTTCTCCGAAAAGCTCCATTTACGCACCTCCACTACATTCCCTGATCGTCTTGGACTTGATTGCATGGTATCAAAAGGTGCTGCGATCGTGCCATCACTCCTGACTCAAAAATTGCAGATAGTGAGCAGTACGATCGGGGGGGAAGATAGGAAGAGAGGGAGAGACCGATTGGGGAGAATTCAGAATTAAAAATTTGTGGCGATTCCCGCAACAAAAGCAATTTGTATCATCAATAACAGTAGATTGTAGCGGTTAGTCAAGAACCGCAAGCTGGCTAAATCTCAAAAAAAACGATTTCTCGGATCAACAGGGGTCGATCGGCTCCTGGGCAAGCAGAAACCGAGTTCTTAGCCCCCGCACGCTTTCCCCAGATAGATTTTCAGCTTTTAGAGAGATGTAAAAAGTCGATCGATCGCTGCACTATGATTAACAAGGAACTGAGCAATTTGGGAGACTAGGCGGCGTGAAATTCGTGTCCGATCCGCGGATAATAGTCAAAATCCGCAAAATGAACGAGCGGGTGCGGTGGCAAGAACAGGCGATCGTCGATCGGGGAATCGACCAAACTCGGATGGTTTTGGACGATCGAACAACAGACTCCCCAGAGTTTTCGTTTTTAGTTCTAGGCGACAGCGGCACGGGCAACCACCGCGGCCACAACCCCCAGCGGCAAATTGCCGAACAAATGCTCTCGCAGCGGGAAACTTGCCGTTTCGCACTCCACACAGGGGATGTAGTTTATCTAGTAGGTTCCAGCGAATACTACTTGCAAAACTTTATTCGCCCCTACCGAGAATTTATCGTCGGTGGCGAACATCCTTCTCGGATTGCTTACGATCGCATGGTGTTCAATTTTCCGTTTTTGCCAGTACCAGGAAACCACGACTATTACGACTTGCCCATAGTCTACGGCTTGCTGTCGGCAACAGCGTATCCGCTGCGGAAGCTGTTGGGTTCCAAATTGGATCTCGATGTTGGCTGGCACGGTTCCGATCGCGGCAATGCCTATGCTAAAGCATTTCTCGACTACCTGAAAGCTCACAAATTGCCGGGAGAACTCGATCGCCACCTAGACGCCCACTACACCGCCAGCACCAGCACAGGCCGCTGCATCCGCTACCAACCAGGACGCTTTACCCGCTTACCAAACCGCTATTACACGTTCCGCAGCGGCGGCATCGACTTCTTCGCCCTCGACTCCAATACTTTCAACGAACCCTTACCGATCCCGAAAACCAAACAGGGCGACATTCGCCGCCAAAATTTAGAAATCGAGCGCCAGCAGTTGGAACAAGAAAAATTGGCAATGCTCGAAATGTGCGATCGGCTAAACCCCGAAATTCCTTCAGAAGCCGAACAGCTAGACGACTTGGCCGCCAAATTAGAGCAACTTGACGAAATCCTGATTGATATTGACAAACAACTGTCCCCCGACAAAACAGCCACCGACGTGGAACAGCTCGAATGGCTCAAACAAAGGCTGATTGCATCTTGGCGTGATTCTGAGGTGCGTGGGCGAGTAATTTACTTGCACCATCCCCCCTACGTGACCGAGGCGACAAAGTGGAATCAAGCTCAAACTTTGGCGGTGCGGTTGCGTTTGCGCGAGGTACTCGACGCGGTGGCTGATGCAGTTGGGAAAGAGGCGGGCGGGCGTGCCCTAGTAGATTTAGTGCTAACGGGCCACGCCCACTGTTTGGAACACCTGAAGACTGGGGATACTGGACATGGCGACTCCGGCATTAATTGGATTGTTTGCGGGGGAAGCGGTCACAGCCTGCGCCGCCAGCGCCCAGAAGGCCCGGTGTTGGAGGAACCATCAACTCCTGAAGCTTATCGATTGGGGCGCGAACTGGGTGTCAAAACAGCCGGCCGGCGGGTAGCGGAATCTTTGCTATTTGTCGGCCGCAGCGGTCAAGGTTCCCACAAACGCCGTCCTTATTCGTGTTTGCGGATTGATGTTCTTGACGGGACTCCCCCCAAGTTCCGAGTCACACCTTTGGTTGTCGAACGATTTGAGGGGAAATGGCAGGAAATCGCGATCGAACCTTTTGTGATTTAACGAATGAGATTGCCGTCAGGATGGGGTTTTGCCGAAGCAAACGGCTTAATTCCTTAGTTTGAAACTCTAAAGATTCTGTCTCAAACGCGGAAATCTTCAATTTTTGCACTCAACTTAATTCAGGAGAAAAATTCAATGATTGCTAACTTAACCGCTACCGGCTGGGAAATTATTTATCACCGCGCCCATGCTTTGCTGGCCGCCCAACTGGGCGGACAGTGGAAGCGCTCGAAATCTCCGGTTCGCCTCTACGAAACCATAGCCGCGATTTCTCACCACGACGATTTAGAGAAAGAGTGGGAAGAACATATCTTGACTGAAGCGGGCGCGCCCTTAGATTTTACCTTGAGCACGGAAACTTCTGTGCCCAAAATGCGAGGATTGACGGAGAATTCCCTATATCGCGGGCGGTGGGTAGCAATGCTGATTTCTATGCACATGAGCTATCTGAACGAAGGAAAGCGGGGAGAGTCGAAGGAGCTCGACGAATTTTTGGACGAACAACTGGCCAACCAAAAAAAGTGGCGCGAGGAGATGAAGATTTCTAAGGAAGAAGCCCAATCAGCTTATGCTTTTTTCCAGTGGTGCGATCGGCTATCATTAATTCTTTGCAGCGGCGAGTTACCCGCCGGAGAACGGGCTTTAGAAATTAGTGTCGGCCCCGACGGAAAGCGCTACGATATTCTACAGCACAGCAACGAACTGGTGACTGTAACTCCTTGGCCTTTTGAAGACGATAAATTTACTGTCAACGTGGAAGCGTGCCATTTGGATAAAGTCAAGTTCGACAGCAACCAGGAAATCAAGGAAGCGCTGCAAAACGCTCCGAAAAAAATGTTAGAGTGGACTTTTGTTAAGTCTTAATTAAACCAAATAGCAGAAATACTGCACTGTTCCCGGTTCGTAGTGAGGACTTCAGTCCTTAGAAAAATAAGGACTGAAGTCCTCACTACAAACCAAATTGATTGTTGTCGTTCGACCAGACGTAATTTCACCAATTACCAATTATCAAATACCAATTACCAATCACCAATCACCAATTACTACCTATGAAACGTTCAGCGTGCCTAATTTTTAATCCCGTCGCCGGCAACAGCAACCCAGAGCAAGACTTAGCTAGAATCCGGGAACTTTTAGAGCCGTTTATTGACTTAGATATTCGGTTGACAACCCCAGAAATAGACGCAGATCAACTCGCCCACGAAGCAGTTGCTAGAGGAGTTGAGGCAATTATTGCTTCCGGGGGCGACGGCACATTATCAGCGGTTGCTGGTGCGATTGTCAGCACAAATATTCCTTTAGGAATTATTTCGCGGGGAACTGCGAATGCTTTTGCGAATGCTTTAGAGATTCCCAATACAATTGAAACCGCCTGCGCAAATATTTTGGGAGGATTGACGCGGGTGGTGGATGCGGCGATTTGCAACGGTGAAATGCCGATGGTTTTGCTAGCGGGAGTGGGTTTTGAGGCGGAAACTGTCGAATTAGCCGATCGCGACATGAAGACTCGCTGGGGAATGCTGGCGTACATTCTGTCAGGAATTCAACAGTTAAACAATTTAGAAAGATTTGAAGCCGAAATCGAAACCGAAGATAAAATTATCACCCTTACTGCTGTGGCTGTGACAGTAGCTAATGCAGCGCCGCCTACTTCCATTTTAGCACAAGGGCCGGCGGGGATTATTTTTGATGACGGCTTGCTGGACGTGACACTGGTTGCACCTCAGAATAAAGCTGGGGCGATCGCAGCCTCTTATCACCTATTACAAACAGCTTTGAGTGGCAATCCTACCGATAGCGACGATATCGGTTATTTGCGCGCCAAAAAAGTAAAAATCACTGCCGATCCTGCTCAAAAAGTGGTGGTAGATGGGGAACTATTCGGCATGACTCCACTCTCTATTGAGTGCATTCCGGGAGCTTTAACTATTTTTGTACCGCGAGTTGAAGTAGAGCCACTGGTGGAAAAACTCACAGGTTTAGGGGACATCGAAGTTACAATGAAACCCTTAACTTAAAGTTTTCTGTGGCACAAAAGACTTCTTGCAAAAATAGGTAGGAACAGGCAAGATGCCCGTTCCACAGAAAAAATAATTTTGTGGAACGGGCATCTTGCCCGTTCCAACATTTGATTTAAAGGACTTTTGCAAGAGATATAAACAACCAGAAAGACCGCCCGCGCGGTCTTTTCTTTTTATGCCTCTAAGATTTGGCGAATCCGGCGTTCCAAAAGTTCGAGATCAAGTCCACCTTCATCGCGGCTGATGCGGCGCACGGTGACGTTAACGTTGCTCAAATCTGCCAGCAAATCTTGGAGGATTTCTTGTTGCTGGCGAGCTTGAGTTATTTCGCGCGGTTCTTGCACCAAATCGCGAACGATCGTATCTTCTGCGCGGGAAGCCACGATCGGGTCTGCTTCTCCGTCTACGTGCACGAACGTGCGCCGACCAGGGCCCCGTTCTTCTTCTATTGGGATTACTGCTGTTACGCGATCGGATCGTACATATTTACCAAATCCGAGGTGGACTAAGACTGATGATTGTATTTTCATAGATAGCAAGTTTTATTTGTTAGTTATCTATATTTTAACTTTTTTAAACATGAGATAACAACTAATATCAGAGATGATTTTACTATAAAATATGTCGGCTATTTCTCTGTTTTATAGTTGTCATATTTAGTGAAATATGCTAATATTTGATGTAAGAGTTCAACGGTATCATATCCATTTCGGTTGGATCGGATTTTTTTAACCACAGAGAGCGCAGAGAACACAGAGAAAGATCGGAGAGATATGAAGAATTACGATGTTAACAGGTTTGATATTATTCATTATCTGGGTTGAATCAAATAACTAAATAAAATATGATTCCAGAGTCCTCTTGAGAGGACTTTCGCTATGAGACAGGGGTTTCAACCTCTGTCGGATTATTGGAATATCGCAAATCTCGGACTGTCGGTGCGCGACAGTTGGCTAATGCGTTAACATAGAATGAAAGCAATTTGCGATTTTGAGATTCGAGAATGATTCCCACCGATAAACAGGAAAGCCTAAATTATGCTAATTAGTCTCGACTTAGTTATCAGTCTCCTGACAGCGATTCCCTTCGGCACCGTCAAAGACAAGTTTCAGCGCAACGAAACAGTCATCAAATTATTAAAAAGATTTAACCTCGACCCCGATGCTCCGCCAGCCGATTTCGCGGGAGTCTATGTTTATACTTTAGTAGAATACGGCGCTGGCAAACCCAAGCAGATTTTAGAACTGTTTCGCCAAAAAGAGATTGAATCAGCATTTCGCAAAGCTTTCGAGTCCGATAGCCCAGCTATTTTAATTAAAGCTGGCGATGACTATCTGAATGAGAGTGCTTTAGGCAAAGAAATGCGAGATTTAGGCATTGACCCCCAACGGGAATTCATGGCGTTTGCGGCCGTGTTTATGGAAGTAGCAAAGCGGACGCGGACGCTGGGTGATGTGATGGTGGGAAATGCACTCGCCTCTTTGCAAAAACGCCTATCTATGGTAATGGATCGCATCGAACGCCTCCCCACTCTCGAAGGAATTCGCACCGAATTTGCACGACTGGAAGCTGAAGATTATCCCGCACTTCCCGCAGCCGAATCAAGCAATATTCAAAAGTCTAAAGTTTTTATTCTATCGCAACAAGTTCGAGGTTGGTTTGAAACATTAAGTTATCGGTTTGAGAAATATGAAATTTGGGAAGATAACTATTTTGAATGGATTATCAATGTTCCCGTCAGACGCAATCGGTACGATCGCATTTTAGTGCGCGGAATTGCCGGAGAAGCTGGACTCAGGGATATCTTAGCCCTGCGCGAGTCGGTGGAAAAACAGCGCACCGATGAAGGATGGTTAGTCACCGCCCGCCGCATCAGTCGCGCCGCGCGGGATGAAGTAGATAAACCAGAAAATCGCGATCTAGCTTGCTATACTTTTGATGAATTACTCGACCAAGATGCCGATTTTACCGCTTATCTGGATTGGCTAGAAACAGAAATTACCAGCCGAGAAATTGATACCAAATATGTGCCGCTAGCTTGTACGAAAGAAGAAATTGACCCCGATACTCACCGCAAGATAGGCGTGAGTCATTATGACGGGCGAGATGGCTGGATTGAAGGTTATATTGACCTGTGGTTAGATGACCCCGTAAAAGAACATATTTCTGTTTTAGGAGAATTTGGGACGGGGAAAACTTGGTTTGCCATGCACTATGCTTGGATGGCACTGCAACGCTACCGAGATGCTCAAAAGCGGGGCTTAGAACGTCCGCGTTTGCCGTTAGTAATTCCTTTGCGAGATTACGCTAAAGCCGTTAGTGTGGAGTCGCTATTTTCCGAGTTTTTCTTTCGGAAACACGAGATACCTCTGGCGGGTTATTCGGCCTTTGAACAACTCAATCGCATGGGTAAATTTCTGTTGATTTTCGATGGTTTTGATGAAATGGCCGCTAAGTGCGATCGGCAAGAAACCATCAATAACTTCTGGGAACTAGCAAAAGCCGTGGTTCCCGGCGCAAAAGTCATCCTCACTTGCCGTACCGAACACTTTCCTGAAGGCAAGGAAGGACGGGCATTGTTCAATGCAGAACTGCAAGCATCAACAACCATTTTAACAGGCGAAACTCCCCAATTTGAAGTCTTAGAATTAGAGAAATTTAACGACGAACAAATTGGGCAAGCGCTGTCATTTCAAACAGAAGCCGCAACTGTCGAAAAAGTGATGAAAAACCCGCAGCTATTGGATTTAGCGCGTCGCCCGGTGATGACCGAGTTAATTTTGGAAGCATTGCCCGATATTGAAGCAGGAAAACCAGTAGATATGTCGCGGATTTATCTGTATGCGGTGCGGCGGAAGATAGAGAGAGATATCAAAGCAGAACGCACCTTTACTTCGTTAGCAGATAAGCTTTACTTTTTGTGCGAACTGTCTTGGGAAATGCTGTCAACCAACCAAATGAGTATCAATTATCGCGGTTTTCCCGATCGCATTCGCAGCTTGTTTGGTTCCATCGTGCAAGAGGAAAAAGACTTAGACCACTGGCACTACGACATGATGAGTCAAACGATGCTGATTCGCAATGCCGATGGGGATTATACTCCGGCGCACCGTTCGTTATTAGAGTTTTTTGTCGCTTATAAATTTGCAGCGGAATTGGGAGTTTTGGCCGCAGATTTTGCCGAATTAGTTGCGCCCGAACAGTCTTGTGTCAATCCTGATGCAGCGCCTCAAGAATACACTTGGTCTAATTATTGTCGGCTGCAAGCCCAGAAGAGAAATCAGAATGAACTTATCGCGCCTTTGAAAGGATTTGCGGCGGAAGATTTAGGACAACTTCTTCAAAGTTTCGGACACGCGCCGCTGACAAAAGCAGTGATGGATTTGTTGTTGCCGATGTTGGATGCAATTTCTCCCCCCTTGTTAAGGGGGGCTTTAGAGAAGTCGCCCCTACTGGAAATTCTGGAAGCAACGCGGGGAAAAACTGAAAGTGAGGTAGGTTATGTGGGAGGGAATGCGGCGACGCTGTTGGTGAAAATCGATCGCACTGCGTTAGAAACAAAAGACCTTTCTCGTGCAGTTATTTTAGGTGCTGATTTTACAAATGCGACGCTGCGTCACGTCAATTTTGCTGAAGCAAATTTAGCTAATTCTGCTTTTACTAAAATCTTCGGTAGCGTTCGATCAGTAATATTTAATCCTGATGGCAAACTGTTAGCTACAGGTGATAGTGATGGCGTAGTTCGCTTGTGGGAATTTAGCAGTCAAAGAGAAATATTGACCTGTAAAGGACATACCAACATCGTGGAGTCTGTCGCCTTCAGTCCAGACGGTTCGGTAGTTGCTAGCGGGAGTTATGACAAAACAATCAAGTTATGGGATGTCAATACTGGTGAATGTTTAAAAGTGTTGCAGGGACATACCGAATCAGTAATGTTTGTCACGTTCAATCATAAGGGAAATATACTCGCTAGTGGGAGTTTCGATGGCACGGTAAGGTTATGGGATATCCGCACGGGTGAATGCTGCAAAATTTTGCAAAACCATACTAAAGTTGTACTTTCAGTTGTTTTCCATCCTGCTGGTGAAATACTTGCTAGTGGAAGCGGCGACAAAACAGTGAGGCTGTGGAATATCGGTACTGGTGAATGTGTCAAAACTTTGCAAGGTCATACTAAAAATGTGTTTTCAGTGGCTTTCAATTCTGCTGGTGAGATGCTGGCTAGTGGAAGCGGCGACAAAACAGTGAGGCTGTGGAATATCGGTAGCGGTGAATGTCTCAAAACTTTGGAGGGACATTTGGGTCAAGTACGGTCAGTAGCCTTCAGTCCAAATGACGAAATACTCGCAAGTGGAAGTTACGATCAAACAGCGAAACTGTGGGATATTCGCACTGGTGAATGCTTGAATACTTTGCAAGGCCATTGTAATCAAGTAGGGTCAGTGGCTTTCCATCCTGCTGGTGAAATACTTGTTAGCGGTAGTTATGACCAAACGCTGAGGCTGTGGGATGTCAACACTGGTGAATGCTTGAATACGTTGCAAGGGCATAGCACTCAAGTAAGGTCAGTAGCCTTTAGTCCAAACGGTGAAATTCTTGCCAGCGGCGAGGACGAACAAACAGTCAGGCTGTGGGATGTCAACACTGGTGAATGCCTCCAAATCTTGCAGGGTCATCTCGATCGGGTACACTTAGTTGCCTTCCATCCAAACGGTGAAATACTTGCTAGCGGTAGCTATGACCAAACGCTGAGGCTGTGGGATGTCAACACTGGTGAATGCCTCAATATTTTGCTAGAGAGTGGAAAAGAAGTACGGTCGATCGCCTTTAGTCCTTCGGGTGAAATACTTGCCAGTGGTAGTTATGACCAAACGGTGAGGCTGTGGGATGTCAACACTGGTGAATGCCTCAAAACCTGTCAGGGGCATAACAGTTCATTATACTCGGTTGCCTTCAGTCCTTTGGGCGAGATATTTGCCAGTACAGGTTATGACGGAACGCTGAGGCTGTGGGATATCCATACTGGTGAATGCCTCCAAATCTTGCAGGGGCATACCGGTTGGGCGCGCGCGATCGCCTTTAGCCATAACGGTGAAATACTTGCCAGTGGAAGTGCGGATCAAACAGTAAGACTATGGGATATCAACAGCGGTGAATGCCTCAATATTTTTCACGGGCATACTGATTGGATACGTTCAGTTGCCTTTAGTTATTCGGGTGAGTTAGTGGCTAGTGGAAGTGTGGATAAAACGGTAAGATTATGGAATATTCGTACAGGTGAATGTCTAAAAATTTTGCAATGTCATACCAGTAGAATTAACTCATTTGCCTTCAATTATGATGATACATTGATTGCTACTTGCAGTCGCGATGGCACAATTATGATTTGGGAGATTGAGACTGGTGAGTGCCTCAAAATACTCAAAAGTGACAGACCTTATGAAAACATGAATATTACTGGGGTTACTGGTTTAACGGAAGTTGAGAAAGCGACGCTCAAAGCTTTAGGGGCTGTTGAGAATTAATCATCGCAAAGGAGGAAGTATGCAGTCAGCAATACGGATTACAACTAAAGTTCTTGCAGGAAATAAACTTGAAATTCAAGTGCCTCCTGGATCTGTGGGTGAAGAAGTAGAAGTGTTTGTGATTATACCAGAAAAGCCGCAAGGCGGGCGGCGTAAGGTGTTGGAATTGCTTACAGAAATCCGCAGCCGTCATGTTTCCAGAACTGTTGAAGAAATTGACCGGGAACTAGAAGAAGAAAGAAACTCATGGGACAACTAAACCTACCATCCTCTGCTACAATTTAATGGGAGCAAGTGGACGGTCAATCTAAAATATAAATTGAACCACCAGGAGGCAAAACAATGAATACTGCTAAATTATCGATCGCGGATGACTACCAGACAGTCATATTACCAAAAGAATTTCATTTTGCCGGAAATGAAGTGTATGTCAAAAAAATAGGAGATGTTCTTGTCCTAATCTCCAAAGAAAACCCTTGGAAAACTTTTTTTGATAGTTTGAATATGTTCTCCGACGACTTTATGCTAGTCAGGGAGCAGTTGTCCTTGGAGACGAGAGAGGCTTGTGAATGAGATTTTTACTAGATACTAACATCTGCATCTACATCGTTATAAGCTGTTGTACATTTAAACTGTGATACAAGCATTACCCTTGTTTTTAATTTTGCGTTCCCATTTGATAATCAAT